>JAUXYG010000013.1 GCA_030694525.1 Legionella sp.
ATTTATACGCAGCTACTTTACCGATCGCTCCGTTTAAATAAACCCATTAATCGAGGTTAATTACAATTTTGCCAAAGTGCTCGCCGGATTGCATGTATTCATGGGCCAGTTCAATTTCTGTAAAATTAAATTCTTTATCGATCACAGGACATAATCTTTTATCGGCGAGGTAGTCAGACCATTGTTGATGCGCCAGATCCCAGATTCTTGCTTTTTCAACCAGGGTTTGTGGTCTTAAAACAAAGCCAATTATATTTAATCGTTTACGCATTATTAGTGCCAGATTGCATTCTACGGTACTTCCTTTAAGGCAGGCAATTTGAATCATTTTTCCTTGGGACTTTAAGAGATGCAGGTGTTTATTAAAATAATCACCGCCTATGAAGTCCAAAATTAAATCAATACTTTGCTCTTCAACTAAATCTTCAAAGTCGTTCTCATTATAATTAATTACTTGATTCGCACCGAGAGCTAAAGCTTTTTCGATTTTATCTTTGTTGCCAACAGTGGTAATAACTTGAGCCTGACTAAGTTTCGCCATCTGTATTGCTAATGAAGCAATACCACTTCCGGCACCATGAACTAATAGCGTTTGATTCTTTTTTAATCCACCCAGATCAAAAACCGTCGCATAAACGGTTGTTAAGGCTTCAGGTAAGGCTGCTGCCAGCTGATAATTCCAACCCGCAGGAATAAGATGACTCAAGGAGGATTCAATGGCACAAAATTCAGCATAACCGCCACTGCCAACCAAGCCATAGACTTTATCCCCTACATTAAAGCGGGTGACTTTGGAGCCGATGGCAACTACTTCTCCCGCCACTTCAAGTCCCGGAATATCTGATTCTCCAGGTGGAGGAGGATATTTACCAAATCTTTGCATTAAATCAGCTCTATTTAAAGCAGTAGCTCTCACTCTGATTAAAATCTGAGTATCGCTGTACTCTGGAGAAGGTCCTGAGTTAATAATCAACTCGCTATATTTCCCGGGATTTTCTATGTGAACATAACGCAAGATGATTTCCTTATGATTAAAGTCCATTCAGTTATTTAAGAATCAACTACCTGATGGCACTTATCCAAAAATTTATACTGTATTATAGACTAACAGCTCGCATAATGATTCAAAATCGCTATATAATCTGTTTTGAATTCTTATTTTATAACGCTTATATGGTAGGCCAATGGCTCAATTTAATCATCATAGTGCTTATGCTTGGCTGTTTATAGTTCCTCAATTATTAGTCACTCTAGTATTTTTTATATGGCCTGCCTGTAGCGCAGTATTGCATTCCTTTTTTTATATTGATGCATTTGGTGTGCATCAACATTTTGCGGGCATTACTAATTTTACTGACCTACTGCGCGATCCCGCTTATGGTAAAGCCATTTGGGTAACCTTGGTCATTGCCGTGAGCGTTACGGCAATAACCATGAGTTTTGGCTTGATTACAGCAACGCTGGTTACTAACAGAGGACGCAGCCAAGGGGTTTATAAAACATTGTTAATCTGGCCTTATGCTATAGCTCCTGCAGTAGCAGCGATTTTATGGCGTTTTTTATGCCATCCTACGATTGGCTGGCTGACTCACTTTTTAAATGGAATGGGGTTTCATTTCGATTATATCAATAACGCAAATCAGGCAATGGTGGTTGTTATTTTGACAGCTAGCTGGCAACAGTTCAGTTATAATTTTTTATTTTATTTTGCTGCATTAAAAGCAGTGCCTTCGACTTTAATTGATGCTGCAATAATCGATGGGGCTACTCCCTGGCAACGTTTCTGGCAAATTATAGTTCCCTTATTATCTCCAACCACGTTTTTTTTGCTCATCATGAATCTTATTTATGGTTTTTTTGATACCTTTGGCATCATTCAAGTGATGACTCATGGGGGGCCAGGTAATAGCACTACCAATTTAATTTATAAAGTATATGAGGATGGGTTTGAAGGGATGGATTTAGGGAGTTCTTCAGCTCAATCCGTTTTGTTGATGATTATGGTTGTCTTGATTACTTTATTGCAATTTCGCTATCTGGAAAAAAGGGTTCATTACGAATGAGATTATTGAATCGGGTGATCTCCCACGGATTTTTGTTGATTTTTGTGCTATTGATGCTGTTGCCTTTATACTTGGCAATCGTGGCGGCAAGCAATGAAGGTGCTGTGATGATGCAATCCAAGCTTCCTTTAATTCCTGGGTCTTCCTTTATTAAAAACATGAAAACGGTTTTATTTGATGGTTTGGCAGTTACTGGTGGCGAGCCAATCACGTTAATGCTGTTTAATAGTCTGTTAATGGCTTTAGGAATATCATTCGGAAAGATAATTCTTGCGTTAGGCTCAGCATTTGCACTGGTTTATTTTGATTTTCCTTATAAAAAAACCTGTTTTGCATTAATCTTTGCAACCATGATGCTTCCTGTGGAAGTTCGTATCGTTCCGACTTTTCAAGTGGTCGCCTCATTTGGTTTATTAAATACCTTTTCAGGTCTGACTCTGCCCTTGCTTGCCTCTGCTACCGGTACTTTTTTATTTCGCCAGTTTTTTAAAACCATACCCAAAGAGTTGGTTGATGCTGCCAAACTTGATGGGGCGGGGCCGATTCGCTTTTTTTTCGATATGGTATTACCACTTTCCAAAACTCAAATTTCTGCTTTATTTGTTATTTTATTTGTATACGGTTGGAATCAATATTTGTGGCCTCTGGTAATTACTACAGAAACCCGCATGGCGACTATTGTTATGGGTATTAAGTATCTAGCAGGCGTAGCTGATCAGATTCCTCAATGGCATTACATTATGGCCGTAGCATTAATCGCCCTTATGCCACCTTGTCTGGTCGTTCTTTTAATGCAACGCTGGTTTGAAAAAGGATTAAAATAGTTATGGCAACGGTTAATTTAATAGAAGTATCCAAGAAAGTTGGCCAAAGCACCATTTTAGACTCAGTGAGCATCAGCATTCAAAAGGGTGAATTTATTGTAGTGGTAGGACCCTCTGGATGTGGAAAATCGACATTATTGCGTCTCATTGCTGGTTTGGATGACATCAGTTCGGGACAAATTCTGATTAATAATCAGTGCGTCAATAATATTCCGGCTGCTAAACGGGATATGGCCATGGTATTTCAAAATTACGCGCTCTACCCACATATGACTGTATTTGAAAACATGGCTTATGGCTTAAAAATGCGCCGCTTTAACAAGAATGACATCAATAAAAGGGTCTCAGAGGCAGCAAAATTGTTGCAATTAACTCCATATCTTGAACGAAAACCTCAGGCGCTCTCTGGTGGACAAAAACAACGCGTGGCTATGGGGCGAGCTATGGTGCGTTCGCCAGCGGTTTTTTTATTTGATGAGCCCCTTTCTAATCTGGATGCAAAATTACGCACTGAAATGCGGCATGAAATTAAAAGATTACATCATCAGTTTAATACCACCAGTCTGTATGTGACACATGATCAGACAGAGGCCATGACAATGGCAGAACGCGTACTGGTTCTTCACCAGGGTGTTGTGGAACAAATAGGTACTCCTCAGGAGTTATATCAAAGACCGGCAACTTTATTTGTGGCATCTTTTACAGGACATTATCCCATTAATTTTATCAATGCCCGTTTTAATAAAACGTCTAACCGTATCGAAACCAATTTAGGAGTGGACTACTCGGTACCTCATTGGACTTGTTCAGTTGATGATGGTGCTGAACTAATTCTCGCAATCAGACCGGAGCATGTAGTTATTGCGAATGATGGTAATTTACCTGGAATTAAGGTTAATATTGAATTTATAGATGATATGGGCGCTGATAAGCTCATTCAGGCTAAATACAATATCAATGAGGAACAGGTTAATATTCGAGTGTCTGCCGAAAAAGCCATTCCGCAAGAACATTTTAGTATAGAATTTCCTGAAAAAAAACTACATGTTTACGATAAGAAAACGGGTAAACGAATAGGAGAGTGGGGTGGCTAAGGTAAAAAATAAATTAAAACCGATTGATGCTCCCGTATACCGTTACTGGGAAGCGCTTTATATGGCTTTTTATTCCAGAAACTTATTTATAGATGTTGGAAAGCGATGGAAAGGCTTTGGTTTGCTCTACTTGTTATTATTAATAGCGGTATTATCCATTCCATTTTCATTGCGATTAATTTCTGATTTTAACACCACCTTTAATGAGCAATTGATTAATCCTTTAATGCAATTGCCTACGGTATATGTTCAGAAAGGCCAGGTTACATTTGATCATCCCATGCCATATCTGATTAAAAATAATAAAGATCAGGTGGTGTTAATTGTCGATACCACAGGTCAGATTCAAACTATTGATGCGAGGTATCCCAACCTGAGCATTCTTATTACAAAAGACAGAATATATTACAAAATTCCTACCCCCCAACTTTTTGGTATGGAAGAAAGTCCTCCTAATCCGGGCGTTCCCATGTCCCAGATTTTTGGGAAGAGTACTAATATGGTATTTAACGGGAAACAAATTTTAGAAGACAACACGATTACTGGATTAAAATTTGCTTCTCAATTATTAATCTATCCGGTGGTTATTGCCATATTATACTCCATGTTCGTCATTATCTTTTTGGTGTTTGGATTTTTAGGTCAGGTTTTTGCGCGTATCTTTTTTTCTTTTCAAATAAGTTTTAAGCAGTCCAGTCGATTGTTCATGGTATCTGTTACTCCCATGATGTACCTGTTAATGACTATTCTCACGTTAAATTTTATCTTCCCCGGATCCGGTATCATTATGCTGGGTTTGGCCGTTTGCTATTTTAGTTTTGCCATTTTTTCCTTAAGGCAGGACAGCAGACGGGTGACCACTGTATGAAAGAATTAATCCATTTTGCTCATGGCAATGGATTTCCTGCTTTATGTTATAAGCAGATGCTTGATGATCTGAATAAACGATTTGATTATTGCTACATCGATAGAATTGGTCATAACCCCCAATATCCAGTAGCTGAAAATTGGCATTATCTGGTTGATGAAGTGATTCAAAGTATAAGGCAACAAGCCAATCAACCGGTTATAGGATTAGGGCATTCTTTAGGTGGGGTTCTGAGTTTGTTAGCTGCGATAGAAGCACCTGAATTATTTAAAGCTGTCATCATGCTTGACTCACCACTTTTGGGTTCATTTAAATCAAAAATTGTAAAATTAGCTAAAACGGTAGGAATTATTGACCGCATTACTCCTGCTTTTAGAACCAAGGGTCGAAGAGTTCATTGGAGCGATCGTAATCAACTATTAAATTATTTAAAATCGAGAGATTTATTTAAAACATTCAGTGATGAATCTCTCGAGGATTACATTAACTTTGGAATCGACCTCCGTGATGATGGATATCACTTACGATTTGACAGACATACCGAATATCAGATATATCGAACTATTCCCCATACACTACCTTATTATGAAGGTAAATTAACAGTCCCAACCATGTTAATCTATGGAGATAAAAGCAGTGTGGTAACCACAATGGATGTACGTTATATGAAAAAGTACTTTAATATAAAAAGTTTTAAAATTAAAGGGACTCATTTATTTCCAATGGAAAATCCAGGCGCTGCAGCAGCCAAAATAATACAGGCAGTAGATGCTATAATTTAACCATAAGGCAATGCTTTAAAGTTAATAACACTGCAGGTAGAAAAGTGTCAAAGTTATAATTTTTATTTAATGTACTAGCCAAAAAAGGAGAATGCTGTGCTACACGTAATTTTAATACTCGCGACACTTGGGGTAGCAGGAGTTTTATTAACCCGACAAGCATCCATTTCAGTATGGGCCATCAGTTTTGCATTATTTATCGGATTGCTGATGCGTTTTGGATCTCCGGGGTGGTTCCTCCTTTCAACTCTGTTTACTATTGAGATGATTTTAATTTTGGGTTCAATCACACCCTTAAGAAGAGAGCTGTTATCAAAACATCTCTTTAAAATAGTGAGTAAAGCCATGCCTGCTATGTCTTCTACCGAGAGAGATGCATTGGAGGCAGGTACTGTCAGTTGGGAGGGAGATATATTAAGTGGGAGCCCCGATTTTGCAGTACTGTTAAATGCCCCTACGGTAACTTTGAGCGCAGAAGAAAAAGCCTTTATGGAAGGACCCGTTAATCTTCTTTGCGCGATGTTGGATGACTGGGATATTACGCACAATCGCACGGATTTATCTCCGGAGATATGGCAATTCATCAAGGATAATAAATTCCTGGGAATGATTATTCCCAAACAATACGGTGGTCTTGAATTTTCCGCGACCGCTCAAATGTCAATTCTCGTTAAAATTTATGGTCGTTCCATTACTGCCGCAACTACAATTTCAGTACCTAACTCATTAGGCCCAGGTGAACTGTTACTTAAATATGGTACCGAAGAGCAAAAAAATCATTATCTGCCCAGACTTGCAGACGGTCGAGAAATTCCCTGTTTTGCGCTTACTGGACCAAATGCGGGCTCAGATGCAGCCTCTATTCCAGATACAGGAATCGTATGTCGCCAACAGTTCAACGGTGCTGAGGTACTGGGCATTCGTTTGAATTGGGATAAACGGTACATCACTTTGTGTCCGGTAGCTACTGTTATTGGTTTGGCTTTCAGACTTTTTGATCCGGACAATTTGCTAGGCAGAGGTGAGGATGTCGGAATTACTTGTGCCTTAATTCCAGCAGATACACGTGGTGTCACGACTGGTCGTCGCCATTTTCCTCTAAATACAGGATTTCTAAATGGTCCTACACAAGGTAAAGATGTATTCATCCCCATGGATTATCTAATTGGTGGCGCCGCTATGGCAGGGCAGGGATGGCATATGTTAATGGAATGTTTAAGTGCAGGTCGCGCTATTTCCTTACCATCAAGTGCTAGTGGAGGTGCCCAGCTTGCATCTTTGGTTACAGGCGCTTATGCACGAATTAGAAAGCAGTTTAATCAACCCATTGGTAAATTTGAAGGAATTGAAGAGCCCTTAGCACGAATTGGCGCATATACTTATATAATTGATTCGTCGCTGACTATGGCTGCTGCGGCTATTGATCATGGTGCTAAACCCTCAGTTGTTGGCGCAATCTTGAAATATCATACTACTGAATTAGCACGAAAAATTATTTGCGATGCGATGGACGTGCACGGTGGTAAAGGAATTTGTCTTGGTCCTAATAATTATTTAGGACGTGGATATGAAGCATCACCTATCGCCATTACTGTTGAAGGTGCCAATATTCTAACTCGGAGTTTAATCATTTTTGGGCAGGGCGCTATTAGATGTCATCCCTATGTTTTTCAGGAGTTGGAAAGCATTCGGCATAATGACTTGATAGGGTTTGATAAAGCATTCTTTGCTCATGCTGGATTTATTTTTGCTAATTTTACTAAGTCTTTAATTTTTGGCTGGACCGATGCTTATTTGAGCAATGCTCCTGCGAGTAAAGCCAAGAGGTATTATCAGCTTATCAATAAATACAGTACTAACCTCGCTTTTCTTGCTGATTTTTCTATGGCTATCATGGGTGGAGAACTAAAACGTAAAGAAAAAATTTCTGCTCGATTAGGCGATATGCTCAGTAATTTATATATGGCTTCAGCTGTTCTGAAACGTTTCCATGACGATGGAGAGCCTCAGACTGATTTGCCTTTAGTCGAATGGAGCTGTCAGTATTTAATGCATGGTTGCGAGGAAGCAATGCAAGGGGTAATTACCAATTTCCCTGCACCGTGGGCCAGGGTTATTTTGGGTCTTATTTTAAACCCATTAGGAAGACACAGAAACAAACCTGATGATGAGTTGGGCCATAAATTAGCGCGTCTTTTAATTGAACCCAATGAATCACGTTCTCGGTTGACTCGCCTGGTATACACTACAGCAAGCGCTAACTGTCCGGTTGGCAGATTGGAGGCAGCTTTTCATCAAATTTGTGCTGTAGAAGATCTGGAACGTACAGTCATGAGAGGAGTAAAAGATAAGGTTCTTCAATCCCTCACATTTCGTGAGCAAATTGAAGAAGCATTATCTGTTGGAATTATTACCGAAGCTCAAGCGAAATTGCTTCATGATGCAGAATCAGCCCGTCAGGAAGTAATCAGAGTAGACGATTTTTCTGATGATGATTTACGTCGCATTGTAGATACTGGTCATAAATCTACAAAGAAAATGTCTGCAAATGATATGGAAACGGAAATCGTTTAGGTTAGGTTTAGTCAAAAGGCCGATGATATTAATCGGCCTTTTCATTTGGTAATTTTTTTATAATTACCGTGGCAATTCTTCTGTCTATTATTTCTTTAACCTCAAATAAATAGCCATCCAGTTCTATCGTATCTCCTGGTTCTGGAAATTTATTAAAACGTGCTAAAAGAAAACCCGCAAGGGATGTGTATTCCTTATTATCAATTGAAAAATCAATATGTATCGTCTGCTCAAGGTGATATAAATCAACTGATCCATCTACAGCCCAAGTGTTTTCACCTGTAGGTTGAATATCGAGTTGCTCATCTTCATCAGGGAATTCACCAGCAATTGCTTCCAGAATGTCAATTGGAGTCAGTACACCTTTCACCGTGCCATATTCATCAACAATTATTAACAGACGGCCTGACGAGCGTTTAAGCATCTCCATCGCTTTGATAACCCCCCAGGACTCATCAAGTACTACTGGCGTTTTTAAGCAATGTTCCTCATCAATAGTTCCTTTTGCGAGTATATTCGCTATTAAATCCTTTGCTCGCGCAATACCAATGAAATTGTCCAGATTATCGCGACATACTAATAAAAAGCTGTGGGGGGTTTCTAATATTTGTTGTTGAAGAGTCTCTATTGGGTCATTTAAGTCTATCCACGAAATATCGGAGCGTACTGTCATAATAGAGCGGATTGTCCGCTCACCCAAGGTTAAAGCACCGCGAACAATGAACCGCTCTTCTTCTGCAAATCTGGGTTGTTTATTTGACTTGGGTGTTTTTTCTTCATCCTCCTCATATTTAAGTCCGGCTCCTCCCAGCATATTGAGAACCGCAGCAGCAGTTCGTTCCCGGAAGCTAATGAGAGATTCATGTTTTTGAAGATTTCTATAAGCCATTTGATTAAAGAACTCGATAAGCATCGAAAAACCAATGGCTGCGTACAAATAGCCTTTTGGAATTATATATCCAAATCCTTCCGCTACAAGACTAAAACCAATCATTAATAAAAAACTTAAACAAAGTACCACTACTGTCTGATGGGCATTTACAAATCGGGTTAAAGGTTTCGAGGCGAGAATCATAACGCCAATGGAGATAATAACGGCCGTCATCATTACCGCAAGCTCGTTAACCATGCCCACAGCAGTAATGACTGAATCCAAAGAAAATACCGCGTCGAGAATGACAATTTGAGTCAATACCAAGCCAAAACTGGCATATACTTTTTTACCTTTTTCGACAGGAGAGACCCCTTCCAGTCGTTCGTGCAGCTCTACCGTTGCTTTAAAAAGTAAAAAGAGTCCGCCAAGAAGTAATATTAAATCGCGACCAGAAAATGATAAAGAACCTAAAGAAAACAGGGGCCTGGTAAGGGTGACAATCCAGAAAATTAAGGACAATAAAATAAGCCGCATCACCATAGCTAAAGACAGGCCGATAATTCGTGCTTTGTTGCGTTGAGCGGGTGGTAATTTATCGGTTAAAATTGCGATGAAAATTAGGTTGTCAATTCCTAGGACTATTTCAAGCGTTACTAAAGTTAATAATCCAATCCAAATTGTGGGATCAAATAGCCATTCCATTTCTATTCCTTTTAATGCTATTTCAGTGTAGATAATAATTTCAATTATTTAAGCATTATATCAGGTCTTTTTTTAAAAACGGTCTATTCTTATAGCTAAATTTTCAACCTCACTTAATTAAGGAATGGTGAAAGCCTCAATCAAAAGGTAAGACCAATCTGTCAATATCGTTGTGGCATTAGACTTTTAATTTACTTAAATATTTGTCAAAATATATTTGACAAATATGTCATATATATTAAAATTAGGGATATGCAAAAGTAGAGATGATAAAATGAATATGATAAATAAAGCGATAGAGTACTTATCTGGAAAAAGTTGTAGCGAACAGGAAATTCGTGATTATCTTGAAAATGAATTTAATGATTTGCCAAAGCTTGAGCAATGTGTCAGTGATGCTATAACTTTTTTGATAAAGCATAACCTTATATCTGATCTTCGTTTGGCAGAGAATTTAACCATGCACTATGCGCATAAAGGTAATCAATTTATTCATCATATATTGCAGCAAAGAAAAATTAAAGAGGATGTTATAGTGCAAAGTTTAAGTAGAATTCCAAATGAGCCAGTGCGTGCTATGGAAGCGGTGCAAAATAAAATGACCACATTATCTCATCTGAATTTTGATGAAGCTAAAGAAATTTTAATCCGTTTTCTAATCGGCAGGCAGTTTTCAATGGAGACAACAAATCAGGTTATTGATGAATTAAATGCAAAGAAAAAGTACCGTTTAAAAACTAAAATATGGTCTAACATCACTGCATTGGCAAGCTAAAGTTTAAATTAATTGTTACATTTTAAATGTAACAATTAATGGGAACTTGTAAACTGTTTTTAATTAAATAGCATTACGCTTCTTCAAGCGCCTCGTCAGGCATAGTGATATTTAATTCCAGGACCGCACTATCACCCATTCGCTCCAGATTAACGCTTACTTGATCGCGAGTAATATGTACGTATTTAGCAATTACTGCCAGAATCTCTTCTTGTAATTTAGGAAGATAATCTGGAGTGTTTCGCTGTGAGCGTTCATGCGAGATGATGATCTGTAGCCGCTCCTTGGCTACAGATGCGGTGCAGTTTCTTCTGCGTAAATAGTTAAATATACTCATATTGCGACTTCCTCCCTGTTTTTACCGAATAAGCGACGAAAAATCCCTTTTCGTTCGTTACTGATAAAGCGCATAGGTCTGTCTTCGCCAAGGAAACGGGCGATGGCATCCTGGTATGCAATTCCCGCATCGCTTAATTCATCAAGAATAACAGGAGTTCCTGTATTAGATGCTTTAAGTACTGATTTGGATTCAGGAATTACACCTATCAAAG
>JAUXYG010000014.1 GCA_030694525.1 Legionella sp.
ATGCATTCTGAGTAGATTACTGGACCCCGCTAACAAGTCGCGGGGCGTGGTAGGAGTGGTTACGCTGGGGCGTAGGAGGATGGGTGTTGTAGCACGCTCTGACTATGAATGCTGCTGAGATGGTGAAGGGTGTCCCTTTACTCCGACGTGCCGCGACTTGTTCGCGGCATCCAGGGCTGGTGCACAGAATCAGGTATTGGATTCTGAGTAGATTACTGGACCCCGCGAACAAGTCGCGGGGCGTAGAAGGATCGGGTGTTGTATGACGGGTGTGGTTGGATAGGTGCTTAGTAAACGGAGTAGATGATTTAGGTTAATGTCGAGATAGTTGAAATATAAGATATTAGACGTACGTTGAAATATAAGATACTGAGGGAATAAATCAGGAATTAAGCTGTTTTACTGACTAATTAAAGGATAGGATTAATTGAGATTAGTTTATAAGAATTATGGTCAAAATTACGAAACCTGCTCTTGTTATAATATTATGAGGTAACAGTGGAAAAGCAATCAATAAGTGGTAAAAGACGCGCAAGAAAATTGGCCTTACAGGCACTTTATCAATGGCTGATGTCAGGTAGTGAACTGCATGAAATAGAAGCGCAATTTCGAGTTGCTAATAACATGGATCGAGTGGATGGCGATTACTTTTGTCGCTTGTTACATGGTATCCCGGGTGAGGTAACTGCATTAGAGGAAAGTTTTTCTCCCTTTGTGGATAGAGAGATAAGTGGGTTAAATCCTATCGAGCTCACTGTTTTAAGAATAGGTGCGTTTGAATTGATTCACTGTCCAGAGATACCTTATAAAGTAGTTCTTGATGAATCCATATCCTTGACCAAAGAATTTGGATCACAGGACGGTCACCGTTATGTGAATGGTGTATTAAATAATTTGGCGCAACAGGTGCGTGCAGTGGAAATAAGTTTGAGTAATGAATGAGTTTTCATTAATAAATGATTTCTTTAAAAGCATTCCCCTTAAACGCTCAAGCGTGGTGTATGGAATAGGGGATGATGCTGCCTGCATGGAAGTTCCTGAAGGAAGTCAATTATTAGTTAGTACCGACACCTTAGTTTCAGGAGTTCATTTTCTTCCTGAATGGGATCCGCAGGTTATTGCAAGCAAAGCAGTTCGGGTTAATATAAGTGATATGGCGGCAATGGCTGCAGAACCTTGCTGGATTACCTTGGCGCTGACCATACCTGAAATCAATATTCCCTGGCTTCAATCGTTCACCCAGGGAATAAAAAACACCCTCAACACATTTAATATTGATCTTGTAGGCGGGGACACAACACGCGGTCCTTTAAGCATAACAATAACGATTATGG
Source organism: Legionella sp. (assembly GCA_030694525.1). GTDB lineage: Bacteria > Pseudomonadota > Gammaproteobacteria > Legionellales > Legionellaceae > Legionella. Next base: position 1,335 of record JAUXYG010000014.1, read on the forward strand.
GTCTTGCTCCCCAAGGTCAATCAGTGAGACGATGTGGCGCAAAGCCTGGTGATGTAATACTCGTCTCAGGTGAATTAGGCGGTGCTGCTTTAGCTGTTAAACTTCTCCATGAATCCAATATATCAGCTGATGAGAAAACGGAACTAATGAATAAATTGCATTATCCAAACCCACGCGTTGATTTGTTGACCTTATTGCAGAAATTTGCCTCATCAGCGATAGATATTTCGGATGGTTTAAGTGCCGATTTAAATCATATTTGTAAAGCCAGTGGGGTAGGTGCTACTTTGAATGCGGATGCAATTCCTGTACATCCGTTAGTTCCTAAATATTGGCAAAAAAACCCTCTTGACCTGGCTCTTACAGGGGGTGATGATTATGAATTATGTTTTACGATTCCACCTGAACGTTTCAATGTATTCATGCAGGTAATTAAAAATACGAATTTGACCTGTTTTCCCATTGGCCTAATTGACGCCACATACGGATTGAGAATGCGAATGAATGATGACCAAATAGTTTCATTATTCCCTCAGGGGTATTCTCATTTTTAAATGACAACAAGCATTTTACCTATAGCTGATACTTAATCATGAATGAAATCATGAAGGAGACCGGATGAGTCAAATACATTTAGCCACGAAGGTGTGGCGTGACCCAGTATATTTTGTCGCCTTTGGGTTCGGCACCGGACTCATGCCAATAGCTCCCGGCACATGGGGAACTTTGGCCGCAATCCCCCTGTACCTGCTTTTAATGAATACTCCCTGGATCGTTTACTTAACGATTACTTTTCTTGCCTTTATTTTAGGCGTGTGGGTCTCTCATAAAGTCTCTCATGATCTCGGAGTGCATGATTATAAAGGCATAGTATGGGATGAAGTGGTAGGTTATTTACTCACCATGTTTCTTGCCCCTACTGGACTTTGGTGGATGATTGGAGGTTTTATCCTGTTTCGTGTTTTTGACATATGGAAACCGGAGCCTATTCGAATGATCGACAAAACAGTTCATGGGGGATTAGGTATCATGCTGGATGATGTGATGGCCGCAGTTCCTGCGTGGTTGATTCTGCAATTATTTGCGTGGTGTTTGCGATGAATAAAAATCATAGAGAGCTTATCAGTATAGGACTAACAATTGGCATTATCTTATTGACATTATTTATTATCCATAAATTTATCCCATCATTGATTTGGGCTGCGATTATTGTCATTGCAACCTATCCTCTTTATAAAAAATGGCGCAGTTTTTTTGGTAATAAGGATAATTTAGCTGCCTTCACTTTCACTACGATAATGGCATTAGTATTCTTGTTGCCTTTGAGCTGGTTTGTTGGAATCCTGATTAAAGAATTGCAGTTATTTATCAATTTCTTACAAGAACTCAATCGGGATGGGGGATCTGCCCCGGATTTTTTAACTCAATTCCCGATGATAGGCAATGAACTAATCAAGTATTGGGATAATCATTTTAGTCAGCCTGGTAATATCAAAGACTTTTTATCCAATCTGCATGTAACGTTAACTCCCGCCAGCTATTATATCAAACAGGTGGGGGTCAATTTGGCTCACCGCGGATTTCAGGTAGGATTTACTCTGTTAACCTTATTTTTCTTTTATCGAGATGGAGATAAAATACTGTCACAGGTACATCATGTGGGCGAATACTGCCTTGGTGACCGCTGGTTTCGATACTCTGACAGGCTTCCTAACGCGTTAAGGGCTACAGTAAATGGTACAATAGTGGTGGGAATTGGAGTGGGGCTATTAATGGGGATTTGTTATGCTTTAGTAGGATTTCCCGCGCCCACTTTAACTGGCTTTATCACCGCTCTCGCGGCCATGATTCCTTTTGTTGTTCCTTTGGTATTTATCACTGTAGCACTTATCCTGATTTCTGTTGGTAGTGTAATTGGCGCTATAGTTGTTTTGGTATGGGGTACTTTAGTGATGTTTGTCGCTGATCATTTTATCAAACCAGTCCTCATCGGTGGGGCAATCCAGCTTCCATTTTTAGCGGTATTATTTGGTATTTTAGGTGGAGTAGAAACATTAGGTTTGCTAGGCTTATTTGTAGGGCCAATGATTATGGTCTTATTTGTAACCCTATGGCAGGAGCCACAGGGTAAAGAATATATCAGGAGCTAATAAATCCCACCCTTGTCAAAAGCAAAGTTTACATTGAAATTCAGAGTGTGAAGTGCATAGCGTCTGTCTTGGAATTCAGGAAGGGCTTTTGTTGTAAGGTACCGATAATCCATCCCAATCCAGGCATAGTCGTCCATGTAGTAGCTTAAGCCGACAATGCCCTGATAGGCACCGCTGGTGTTACTTTCCGTGTATTCTTTAGAATTAAACGTGTAGGTATTCGTAAAGTTATTGGTATTTCTAATACGGGCCTGACCTATACCGGCACCCAAATAAGGAACCACCATGGTCTCGCCTTCATAACTGAAAAAATCCCAATACGCATTCACTAATCCGTATAAGGCCCCACTTTTACCGTTATAGCCTAAGGCTTGTGAGACAAATGTTTCGTATTCTGGACGAGGACATACTCCCGTCGGCGTAAGAATGTTGGAACTCTCCAGAGTACAAGACCCTACGGTCAATGGTCCTGTTGAAATGGAGTTATAAAAAATTTCTCCTTCCACTCTAAAATGGCTGTATTTATAACCCAAAACACCACCGCCCCCACCCGAAACGGAACTATAATCTACTGTACCGATAACTTTGGTCCCCAACGGATTTGGTCGCACCATAATTTCATCACTGGAGGGCCCATGGCTAATAGTCCCTAACAGCCCAACATAAAATCCCTGTACAGGATTAAGTGCCATTGCGGATTGGCCAAAAAATATTCCTGAAAGAATACCGAGTCGAATTAACTGCTTCATTCCGTATCCTTACTTATAATTGCCATAATCAAATCGATAAATCACACCCGCATTGGCTAAATGCATCTGAATGACCTTGCCAAACTCACTTGTTTTTCCTGTGGCTGCATATCGGTAGGACAGATTGACCGCGTAATTTTCGGCAAAATTGTAGGTTATACCAGCAGTTCCCTGATATGCGAATGAGTTCGTGGTAGGATTAAAAAAGGTAACCCCGTTAGGCCCCAAACTATTCAATTCCGCTTCAACATGGGCATATCCTATACCAACACCCAAGAAAGGAAAAATAGCAGGAATCATTTCGGGGAAATCGTAGTATATATTAGCCATAAGCATATTGGTGGTGATATCTCCACTAACGCCCAGTTGAGGAACAAAACCAATATCAAATTGGGTCGTATCGGAATTCATATAGGTGTATTCAAGCTCATAACGTATGGGATTACTTTGATACCCGATACGTCCCCCCGCATTATAACCTCCGCGGTATCCAGACCCATCACGAAACAGGCCAAATTCGTCATTAACTCTTATATTACTTGGAAAGTAACTATATCCACCGAACAAGCTGGTATACCAACCATCTACCGGGGTTGCTGCTGAAGCAATACCAGAAGCTAATAATGCAGCAGTAAGTAGTTTAATTCTCATAACATCCCTTAATTATTATTTTTTTTCAAACTCATGTTAGCGTTTTGCTTTAAATTTGCAAGTCTTCTCTGCCGGTTTAAGATTGAAGGTGTGTTTAACTTGATAATTAGTACAATCCTTTTCTTACTTGTATAAAATTATTATTGATGTAAGATGAAAATTACGACTTTTATAAAGATACCAGGGATGGAGTATGTTAAAAATAATAGATAATTTGGAACAATTTTTTGATCATTTTTTTTCTATATTAGCGGACGATTCACCCGCTGGAACCAAACAATTTCTCGATGCGTTTAAATTAGCGCAAGAACAATATAAGGGAACCATTAACAATTGGAGTATGGGTTGGATATATATGTTTACCCGCACCCGTGGAAAAAGTATTGAGCAAACACATAAGATAATTGAAAGCTATCCGGACTTGATTATTCGCTTACAGGAATTACAACAGATTTTACCTAAAGCAGAAAGTGACGCAACAAAAGAACAATCGATGACACTACACGCCTTTGATCGTATTTTACTAGAGCATTTTGTTAGCCTGGTTCCTGGATATTTACCTCTTAAAGAGAACGAAAAAGTAGTGGTATTTCCCAGAATTATGGAAATGCTTTTAAGCAAAATAAAGTCTTTTCAAGCCGATAATAAGTTTATAGAACGAACCAAAATGGAGCGGCAAAACGAATGTCAAAAAATTCCACAAAAGAATAATGTCGCATTGACGAAATTTATTGAAATTAAGTTATTGGTTAATCCCATGAATCCAGACACAACACTTCCTTTATCTAATGTAGACTTAATAGAACAAGGCCATTTCAATACGTTTATTCTGCGAGGAATGAGCCGAAAATATTCATTGCATTGGCTAAACTCTATAGAAAAATCAGTTGAGATTCTTTTAAAAAGATATCCGCTACTAGACAAGTGGCTTATCACTTTAGAAAGTATTCAGGAGGATGACCTTGTTAAATTAAAAGAGGCCCTGACTCATGTAACTACTTGTGTAAAAAAAGTTCCTTTATTAATTAATCCTGATTCCCCTGCTGGCAAACTTTCTAATGAAGAATTGATTAAAAGAGGAGTTAACTCGACCTTTATTCTTCGTACTCACGATGAACAATATAGCTTATATTGGATAAACAGCTTAAATACCGCAGTTGAGATTAACCTGGGGGACTATCCTGCATTTAACAAGTGGCTGCACAATAACTCTCTAAATGAGTGCAATCACTCGTGTTTAAATGAATATCTATGTGACATTAACACAGGTAAGCCTGTAGGAAGAGATGAGTTAAAACAGGAGTTAAACCATTTTTTTGCTCGCAGTAAACATTTTGTACCAGTACGCGAAAATACATCCAAACCATTAGACTTGGAGCGTTATAAAATGGTTGCGGACCTGTTTGCTAAAAAATATGGCACGCAATTGACACCTGCGAAGTTAAATCTGGATAATTATGCTGCGGTAACTTCTCTGTTCGGCCATAAAACGGATTTACAATCCGACATCAATAATCAAGTTCAAGAGGATACGCTACAGCCAAGTAAATTCCTTCATTCTAAATAGATTAAGGCAGGTGCGGAATCATTTGGATCTTCCGATTCGACACAAATAGTTCAAAACCAGCGCCTTCTTTAAGATCTTTTAAGAGCGTCATCAGGGACAAAGCGAGTATATTTTTTCCATACCGCTCCTGTCCCATTGGAGCCAATTATTATTAGTAGCGTGATACAAAATTAAGAGATGGCAAGATAGAATTGTCAATTAGGCTAAATATTGACTACAATAGACCCTTTTGTCTGGACTAATTTATTCTATGCTAAATGAAGCAATATCCAAAATGCCCGAATCATTTGAGTCAAAAGTATTGCTGCGCGGTCAAGAATATTTTTTAAGCGGTCAGGTCCTTAATATACGTTTAAGTGATGGTTTATTAAAAGGAAGAGTTAAAGGTAGCTCCAGTCAGATTTATGATATACATATGGATCTTAAGACCTGGCCGGGTAATCCTGCCCGCTGCACGTGTCCTTATCAGTTAAACTGCAAACATGCTGCTGCCTGCCTCTTTGCCCTTCGTGATCGAGAGAAGATTAATTTACAATCCCAACCCGCAGATAAACTGGATAGAAAATTAGATACCTGGTTAAAAAATTTGCGTGCTCAGGAAGCCATCCATGTAAAAAACCATGAGCCCACGCACCATTTAAACTATTTAATTACCCTTCGCCTGGACGGTCATGAGCATAAGGTTTCCATTGAATTGGCTTTGGCGAAATTATTAAAACGGGGCGGGTATGGTAAAAAAATTACCTTTAACAGTCTATTGGAATCCAGAAAACAGCATTTTATTGAGGATGACAATGAAATCGTAGCGCAGCTTCTATTTAAATGTGGTGTTTCGGGATGGTTTGATGCGTTAACCATACGCAATAGTGAGCTTTTAGACCGAATTATTGCAACGGGCAGGGCTTTTTTTAAAGACAATGAAGAATTCCCTATCCAAAAGGGTGAGTCTTTGGCTGGGAAATGTCAATGGGTGCTTGCAGCTAATGGGAATCAGAGTTTATTGTTAATGCACGATGATCAAGTCATTACACCGTTATTACTTGATGACAGCTGGTATTTCGATTCGTTTAATGCAGTAATGGGACATTTGGATACCCCTTATCCGGTAAGACAGCTTCGCCATTTATTGGAAGCACCACCCATTTCTTTGGATCAGGCAGAACTATTAACTAAAAAAATGAAAGTAAGCTGTCCGGAGTTCCCCACGCCACAAATATTTTTGCAACGCGAAATCCGTGAAATAAAACCGATTCCCCTCCTAATCCTGGATGTAGTAAATGGACAAAATTATGATACGGACTGGCACTATGATTTTGATCATGATGAAGAGATAAATGGTGTCTTTACAGCACAGATTGCCTTTGATTATGCTGGATTATTGATAACCAGCGAGGAAGAGTGCCCGAGTGTCGTCAGTCAACAAGAGTCGTTATTAATCGAATACATTCGAGATTTTGAATTCGAACAAATGTGTCATAATGAATTACACCAAGTGATCGCTCTGCGGAGTCCTCAAAATTGGGAGCGTTATCATTGGGGCCTGGACCCTCAAACATTGGTACTTAAAGACGTCAGGGCGTTGGCAAACCTCGACAGTTTATACGATGTATCGCTACCTCAACTCAAAAATAAGGGATGGCGCGTTAAATTTGCAAGTCCTTTATATCAGGAAGTAGTGCATATCGATGAGGTTGAGTGGTATTCAGAGTTGCAGGAAAGCAGTACGGACTTCTTTTCATATCAATTAGGTATATTAGTTGAAGGCAGTCGCGTGAGTATTGTTCCGCTGGTTGCGGATTTAATTCAACGATATAGCGGAAATGATTTGGATTCATTACCAGATAGTCAACTGGTGAAATTACCGCTTCAGGATGGTCGTGCATTGCAACTGCAAATGGGGCGTATAAAACCGTTGGTTCGGTTACTCTTGCAGTTTGGTATGCGCCAAATAAATGAAAACCAGCAACTGCAAATTAATAAATATCAGCTTATCCTGATGCAAGAGGCTGAGCTAGCGATTGCAGCAACTAAATCTCGATGGCAGGGGGCCGAAAGTTTACGGGATGAATTGAGGCATCTCGTTTCACTAACCAATTTGCCTGAAATTGATCCTCCAGTCGGATTACACGCAGATTTGAGAGATTACCAACATCATGGTTTAAACTGGTTGCAGTTTTTGCGTACCAGCCAGTTTAATGGTGTACTTGCTGACGATATGGGCTTGGGTAAAACAGTTCAAACCCTGGCTCATTTGCAATACGAGAAGGAGCAAGGCCGATTAACCACTGCTACTTTGATTGTGGCGCCAACGAGCCTTGTGGGTAACTGGCTTGCCGAAGCACAGCGCTTTACTCCTGCTTTGCGTGTTCTGGTTTATCACGGCACAGATCGCCACCAGGATGATTTTAATGATTATGATTTAGTCATTTCAACGTACGGTTTAATTCATCGTGATAAGGAAAAATTTGTTACTTATGCTTTTTATTACCTGATATTGGATGAGGCTCAGTTTATTAAAAATGCGCGCACAAAAACCACACAAATCATTCAACAATTAAAAGCCAAACACCGATTGTGTTTAACCGGAACGCCATTAGAAAATCATTTAGGGGAGCTTTGGTCTTTATTTCATTTTTTAATGCCCGGTTTATTAGGAGATGCCAAACAATTCAGACAATGGTTTAGAACTCCAATAGAAAAGCATGCCGATCTGGACAGAAGAGAACTCTTGGCGCGCCGAGTTAAGCCTTTTATGTTGCGGCGAACAAAGAATCAGGTTGCTAATGAATTGCCTCCTAAAACCGAAATGACACGCACTATTGAAATAGAGGGTCCTCAACGGGATCTCTATGAAGCCATTCGTATGAGTATGGAGAAAAAAGTACGTGATGCCATCGCAAAACAGGGAATGGGTAAAAGTCATATTCTACTTTTGGACGCACTGCTGAAATTACGTCAGGTATGTTGTGATCCCCGCTTGCTTTCGCTGCCGGAAGCAGCAATCGCTCATGGTACTTCCAGTAAATTGGAAGCGTTAATGGAGTTGCTTGATAATCTGGTCGAAGAGGGAAGGCGGGTTTTGGTATTTTCTCAGTTCACATCAATGCTCAAATTAATCGAAGGCGAACTCGTTAACAAAAATTATAAGTATCTTAAACTGACCGGACAAACGCAAAACCGACAGGCTATGGTTGACAGTTTTCAACAAGGTGATGTTCCTATATTTTTAATAAGTTTAAAAGCTGGAGGAACTGGTCTTAATCTGACTCGAGCTGATACCGTTATTCATTATGACCCTTGGTGGAATCCTGCAGTAGAAGATCAGGCGACTGACAGAACCCACCGAATCGGTCAACAAAATCCGGTATTTGTTTATAAACTAATTACTGCAGGTACGGTAGAGGAAGCCATTTTAGGGATGCAGGAACGAAAAAGACAATTGGTTAATGGCATACTGTCTGCTGATGCTTCTAATTCTGTTGCTTTAAGTGAAGCGGATTTAGAGCAATTTTTTATGCCTTTAACTTAATTTTTTGTTGGGAAAATTTGTATTAGTTATTTTTATTTACATCATGCCTTGTTTTATGAGATTGATCATCTTTTAGAGCCAGAGTTCTACTCTGATTTTGAGATAACTGGATCCCTCGGACAAGCCGAGGGACGTAGGGTGTAAGATGAAGGGACGTAGGGTGTAAAGATGAGGGGACGTAGGGTAAAGCCGCGGGGCTATAGGGTGTAAGATGAGGGGACGTAGGGTATTAAGCCCGCGGGGCCGTAGGGTATAAAGATGAGGGACATAGGAATAAAGGCGAGGGGAGTAGGGTATAAAGATGGGGGACGTAGGTTTTAAATAGGTGATTAGAACAGGAACGAATAATCCTTAAGACTACGGTTGGTTAAAAATTAATGCTTTTTTAAAAATAATTTTGAAAACATTGGCAATGTTTTAAGAGTTGACCTATGCTCTAAGAGATTGAAATCATGGAGATAATTATGAAAGTATGGAAAGCGTTGTGTGGTATTGTATTCGCTGTATGTTATTTACCAGCGGTAATGGCAGCACAGTCCCCAGCGGGTACCTGGACTACTATTGATGATAAAACTGGTGCTAAAAGAGCAGTAGTTAATATCTCTGTTTCTGGCGGTAATTTAAACGGAACTATCGTTAAAGTTTATCCTCAGCCAGGTGATACTGGTGTATGTTCAAAATGCCCAGGCGCATTTAAAGGTAAAAAAATTCAAGGTTTGACCTTTATTTGGGGCTTGAAAGACATGGGTAACGGCGAGTGGGGTGGTGGATCAATTCTTGACCCTAAAACCGGTAAAGTGTACAAAGCTAAAATGACTGTAAAAGGTAACAAATTATATGTAAGAGGTTATGTGGGCGTTTCTATGTTAGGTCGTACACAAACCTGGGTAAGATAATAATTAATAAATGCCTAAAAAAGACACACTTCGGTGTGTCTTTTTTTTTAAATAGATTTATAATCCCACCATTCAATAAGTTTATTTATATATAACGAATAAGATTTGGCAAATGCATTACTTAATTTAATATTAATGGTAAATTATAACCTCGAGTCCTCTCTTAAACTTACTTCTATGTTGCGATTATGTTAGACGTGTTAAACTCCAAAAAAACAGTGGATCCTTTAAAGCGCCCACCCCATTCAGCGGAAGCCGAACAATCAATTATCGGCGGACTAATGCTGGACAATCAGGTTTGGGATAAAATATGCACCAAACTTTGCGAGGCTGATTTTTATCGAACGGAACATCGAATTTTATTTCGCAGCATCACTGCTCTGGCTAAAAAGGATCAACCTTTTGATGTGGTCACTCTGCTCGACACTTTAAAATCATTTAATGAATTAGATGATGCGGGTGGTGAAGCCTATTTATTCGAATTAGCGAACAATACCCCAAGTGTTGCAAACGTTACTGCCTATGCCGATATTGTCAGAGAAAAATCGGTACAACGGCAATTGATAGCTGTAGCTACAGAAATCGCAGATTCAGCTTATAACCCCTCAGGGAGAGAAGTCACCGAATTACTGGATATCGCAGAATCTCGAGTTTTTGCAATAGGTGAACAGACTGGTGGGGATGGGGGCCCTGAAAATATTAAATCCATTTTGGTTCGCGCGGTAGAAAAAATTGATGCCCTTTATCATAGTGGAGATGCCATCACAGGGCTTGCTACCGGGTTATCTGATTTGGACGAAATGACCTCTGGCTTGCAACCCTCGGATTTGGTCATCGTTGCTGGCCGTCCGTCCATGGGTAAAACAACACTGGTTATGAATATGGCAGAACATGCGGCGATTAAAGCCGGCAAGCCCGTATTAGTATTTTCGATGGAGATGCCTGCAGATTCTTTAGCTATGAGGATGATGTCCTCTTTAGGGCGAATTGACCAGCATCGTATTCGTACCGGTAAACTTGATGATGATGATTGGCCACGAGTGACTTCTGCAGTTCATATGCTTTCCGAGGCACCCTTGTTTATTGATGATACTCCGGCATTAAGCCCGGGAGAGATGAGGGCGCGTGCACGAAGGCTAGCGAAAGAGCACGGCTCTTTAGGCCTCATTGTGGTGGATTATTTACAGCTTATGAAAGCCCCTGGGTTTAGCGCGGACAATAGAACTGCGGAGATTTCGGAGATTTCTCGAAGTCTTAAGTCTTTAGCTAAAGAACTACATGTTCCGGTAATTGCACTATCCCAGTTAAATCGAAGTCTTGAGCAACGGGCTGACAAACGACCGGTAATGTCCGATCTTCGGGAGTCAGGTGCGATTGAGCAGGATGCGGATTTAATCTGCTTTATCTATCGGGATGAGGTATATAACGAAGACAGTCCAGACAAAGGTACTGCTGAAATCATTATTGCCAAGCAACGAAATGGACCCATCGGTCGAGTTCGGGTGGCCTTTATTGGTAAATTTACCCGCTTTGAAGATTTGGCCTTTAATGGTTATCAAGGGGTAGATTAAGGTGTCCAGGCCTACAAAAATACTAATTGAACCCACTGCCTTATTGCATAATCTGGCACGTATCCAGCAATTTGCCCCCGGTAAAAAAGTTATCGCCATGGTAAAAGCAAATGCCTATGGTTGTGGTGTTCGCCATGTAGTACCCGTGATAGATAATAAAGTACATGCATTTGGCGTCGCCTGTCTTGAAGAAGCATTGATCATCAAACGAATGGGAACAGCATCACCCTGCATCTTATTCCAAGGGGTCTTTAGTCCTGATGAATTAATTGTTGCTGCGCGATACGGATTTGGTTGTGTTTTGCACCAACCCCATCAATTGGAATGGTTGCTCAATAACGCTTTATCCAATCCATTAAAAATATGGGTAAAAGTCAATACAGGGATGCACCGTTTAGGGTTTAAGATCTCTGAGCTTTCAGGAATAATAAGCGCCCTAAAGAATTGCCCCTGGGTCGATAAAGATATTGGCTTAATGACTCATTTAGCCTCGGCTGATGAACCCTCCCGTGAATCCAATGTGGCGCAAATTTCTTTATTTGAATCGATTGATGTTACAGGAATTACGCAACGCAGCATTGCCAATTCAGCATCCATAATTTCTTTTCCTGAAAGTCATGCTGAAGTCGTTCGACCGGGAATTATGCTGTATGGAGTATCCCCTTTTGCCAATAAAACAGCCAGAGATTTGGACCTCATTCCGGTTATGCGATTTATGTCTGCGATTAGTGCTATTCATCATAATCCTCCTCATGCAGAAATAGGCTATGGCGGTACCTGGAAAAGTGAAAAACCATCGGTGATTGGCATTGTCGCGGCTGGATATGGTGACGGTTATCCTCGCCATATTTCATTAGATACACCCGTGTGGGTTAAAGACAGAGAAGTATTTATTGTGGGTCGAGTCTCAATGGACATGATGACCATTGATCTAACCAATCATCCTGAGGTACGAATTGGCGACCCGGTCGAACTCTGGGGTACACATATTTTAGTTGAGCGTATAGCACACTCCGCTTCTACTATTGGCTATGAATTGTTATGTCAAATCTCAGAACGTGTTCGTCATGATGAAGGTATGGATAATAAATGTCCTTGATGGTAGAATCAATACCGAATTTGTAACCCTTTAACCAGGTGAGATGTGATGAAAAAATTAACTGTGGCATCGTTATCTTTATCTTTTTTATTAGTTGGCTGCGCTCCAATCAATAATGAAGGCGTTGGAACTATCTCTGGAGGAGTTGTTGGAGGCTTACTGGGCAGCCAATTTGGTGGCGGTTCTGGAAGAGTAATGGCTGCAGCAGGTGGTGCTCTATTAGGTGCTTATCTGGGTGGTCAAATAGGTAAAACAATGGACAGACAGGACCGCATGGAGATGCAACGTGCATTAGAAACTGCACCAACAGGCAGAGCAGTGGTTTGGTCAAATCCGGATAACGGCAACCGTTATACAGTAAAACCAACACGGACTTATTACCACGCACAACAGCCATGCCGTGAATACATTACGAAAGCCATAATTGGTGGCAAGAGCCAGCAGATTTATGGTAAAGCCTGCCGTCAAGCAGATGGCTCATGGCGTGTAGTTAACTAAATCGGTTTTATCTAAGCGGGTTGTGCCTTTTCTTGAAACTCAGATTATAGGTAACAACCCTACTATGTTGGGCTTTTTAAGCCCAACAGCTTTCTACATCTTATCTAATTTTTTCTCAACCAATTGATTTTTCAAACGCACATAATCGGGTATACCATTAATGTAAGTCGGATATGCTTCACCTTGAATAAGAGGTTTTAAATAACGTCTGCATGCAGGAGTAATGCCCATTCCATCAGCAGAAATATATTCCGGAGGCATCGGCTTTTCCTGATTGGCTACATCGGCTAAGGGTACGTGATTTATAGTCCATTGATAAGGTTCATCCTGCTCCCTTATAATTACCGGCATAATGGCGTTATGCCCTTTAACCGCATACTCTACAGCTGCTTTACCCAAAGCATAAGCCTGATCCACATCTACTTGTGACGCGATGTGACGGGCAGCCCGCTGGAGGTAATCCGCTACTGCCCAATGGTATTTATACCCTAATTCCGATTTAATTAACTGTGCTAAAACGGGGGCTACTCCACCTAACTGGGCATGGCCAAATGCGTCTCTTAATCCTGCATCACTTAAAAATTTACCTTCCTGATTGCGAATTCCTTCCGATACCACAACCACACAATAACCATAATTATCAACGCACTCTTTTACCTTTGCTAAGAATTTGGTCTGGTCAAAAGGAACTTCTGGAAATAATATAATATGAGGCGGCTCATTCGCTTGTTCTCCTGCTAAACCACCGGCAGCTGCTATCCACCCTGCATGTCTTCCCATAACCTCAAGAATAAACACTTTAGTTGATGAGGCTGCCATTGAGGCCACATCAAACCCTGCTTCTTTGGTCGAGACAGCAATATATTTTGCTACCGAACCAAATCCAGGGCATGCATCTGTAAAGGGAAGGTCATTATCAACAGTTTTAGGTATGCCGATACAGGTAATTGGATATCCCATAGTTTTACCCAGTTGAGATACCTTATGAGCAGTATCTTGGGAATCACCGCCGCCATTATAGAAAAAATAACCAATGTTATGTGCTTTAAACACTTCGATGAGTCGTTGATACTCCACGCCATCATCTTTTAATTTATAGCGGCAGGAACCAAAAGCACCTGATGGGGTCTGCATTAATTTGGCAATATCCTCTTCAGACTCGAGAGAGGTATCAATTAATTCTTCGTGCAATGCTCCGATTATTCCATTTTTAGCAGCGTAAACAGTTCCAATAAATTCAGGGTATTTTTTTGCAGTCTGAATGACGGCACAAGCAGAGACATTGATTACTGAGGTTACGCCACCTGATTGAGCGTAAATTGCATTTTTTACAGCCATTTTTTCTCCGTATATCGATTGTTTTTATTGCGAATATTGATTCTCGTATTCATTAATAACAGCATCTATACTCTGAATTAATTCGGCAAAAGCTCGAGCTATTTCATCCGGATTAGTCACATGAGTTGCCATTTTTTCTAATTGCATTACTTTTTTCTGCAGCATGGGAACACCACAAAAACAACAGGCACCATGTAATTTATGCGCCGCTTCACCTAAGCTCTTGTAATTTTTATCATGCATTAACTGGATAAATTCTTCGCGATTTTTATAAAGCTCTTCTATAAATTTGGCAAGAAACTCTTCTGCCAAAGCTTGATTTCCAGATACTTTTTGCACACATAATTGCCAGTCAATTGCCGCATGTTTTGCTTTATCGACAATCCGCAAAATTTGAATGAGCAGTTGTTTCTCATCAATAGGTTTTTGCAGGCAAAAATCAATTCCTGATTTCTTTAAGTCAACGGTACTCAGGTCACTACTGTTCGCACTGATAAGAACAATAGGAGAATGTCTGTTGAGTAAGGAGTTATGACGAATAATACGTGCTGCTTCAAGACCATTTAATTTAGGCATTTGCAAATCAAGAAGAATGATATTAAATTTTTTATCTTCGCACGCTGCAACGGCCATTTCTCCATCGTCTACCGCAGTAACATTAGCCTGCTCGCTGAGCAAAGAATTCAAGAGCATTTTATTAACCGGATTATCTTCTGCAATGAGCAACTCAGGATGAATGAACCGAAGCTGTTGTCGCAGGCCGTTTAATTCATTATTCGTAACATTCTCTGCGTGATTTTCGTTATTTAGGGACTCAATCAAATCCTGTAATTTCTGAATGCTAATCGGCTTATATAAAAACCCTTTAGCCCCGAGAGCCGCATAATTACTTATAGGCCATTTTGAAATAAGTACGTAAGGAATATGTTTATGCTTTGCAATTAAATCAGAAACCTGCTGCTCACACCCCTGATTCACATTAATGAATGCTATGTTGCAGTCTTTATTTTTGATTAAAGCTTTAGATAATTTATTAAATGAATCAATAGGAACACATTCAATTCCCCAATAACCAAGACCATTACAGAGGGCTTCCAAATGTAAGGGATTATCATCAAAACATAGAATTTTTAAATGGGCGAAGCGATGTGTTTGATTTTTTTCGATTTCATACGCGATTAGTTTTTCTACTTTAATTCGTGCGCTAAATGTTGATCCTTTATTTAATTCGCTGGTTAATGTGATGCGGCCTTGCATTTCTTCACACAGTTTTTTACAGATTACCAAGCCTAATCCTGAGCCGCCATAACGTCTGGTAATGCTGGTATCTGCCTGATTAAATGCGGTGAATAATTTGTTTTGGTCTTCGGGGGAAATCCCAATTCCCGTATCGATAACGTTGAAGAGCAAGGTATAATCTTTTTCGGTTTCTTGTTCTATTTTAGTTCTGATGCACACATAACCATGATCGGTAAATTTAACCGCATTGGTCACCAGATTGCTAATGATCTGCTTAATACGAAAAGGATCACCCAATACGGTTTTAGCAACGCCAATTTCCGTAATCGGGATTAAATCAATCCCTTTTTTATGAGCATTTGGGCTTGCAAGAGTCAACACCTCATCGATACAGCCTCTTATATCCAAGGGGATGCAATCAAGGTGCAATTTACCCGCATCAATTTTGGAAAAATCAAGAATATCGTTAATAATACCCAGTAAATCCTGAGCTGAAGATTTGATGGTTTTGACGTAATCCAGTTGCAATGGATCGAGCTTGCTCTCTAATAAGACATTGGTAAAGCCAATCACTCCATTCATAGGGGTGCGAATTTCATGGCTCATGTTCGCTATGAACTCTGATTTTTGCCGGCTTTTTTCTTCAGTCTTTTTCTTATCAAGGGATAGCTCAATATTTTTTTCTTCGAGTAATTCCAGGCTTTGCTGTAAATCTTCGGTAGCCTCTTCAATATGTTGGGTTAAATCACGCACAGTACTTAAATACTGTTTTTGCAAATGCGCACACCCTTGCTCAATGGTACCCAACTCTCCTTTGCTACTTACCCTGATTTCAGTTTCAAATTCGTTACTTAAAATTTGTTTCATGCTACGACGAAGACGGGATATAGGCAGATAAATCTGTTTGGAGAGGAAATAGTGAATGGTTAAACCCATTAATAACCCAAACAGAGTAATAAATATGGTAACTATGAGCATTTGATAGCGCTTAATCAGCATGGATTGCGTATCAATATCAATCGAAAGCCAGCCAAGGATATCATCGGCTTGAAAAGCAACAGGGCTTGGTATGTGTTTGAAGGGGGTTTCAGAGTACAGATTAAATTTAGGTATAGTAATAGGGGCAATAAAATTAATCGTAAAAGGATTTATCTGTTTGCTTTCAATATAATCACCAGTAAAGTCTGGAGGATTAAATGGCTTGTGTATGGAATGCTTTCCGCCACGATAAGCGAGGAGTTGGCCACTGGCATTATAAAAAGCCAGGGCTTTAACTTCAGGATTAATAGTAGATGCGTTTATAAGACCTTGTAAGGTTCGATCATCGTGTCGCAACATGGCAAATTGAGCCGCTGGAATTAATTGCCGAATGTACGCTTCCCCTAAACGGGACATATGTTGTTTTAAATCTTTTCCGAATTGGCCATTATAAAATACCGCAAAGAGGAGCGCGACCAGAAAAGCCGGAATGAGGGTAGTGATTCGTAACTGATATTTAATACCAATACTTTTCAAATGAACTCCCTGAGGCTGTATTTCATGTGCATGAACGCTCCTTGTTCGTACCATAATGGAAGGCTTAAATCTTCTGCCATAGAGTTCAATGAAGTCTCATCTTTGCGTTGGTGTTAAAGTCAGCTATTATAGCCCGATTATTTTATTCCTTACAACGGAAGATATTATGACTGTTAGAACACGATTTGCGCCAAGTCCCACTGGATTTTTACATGTTGGGGGTGTACGAACTGCTTTATTTTCCTGGCTCTATGCCAAACGCCATAAAGGCACCTTTATATTACGTATTGAAGACACGGACCGGGAACGTTCAACGCAAGAATCCGTGCAGGCTATTTTGGATGGGATGTCCTGGCTGGGCATGGATTGTGATGAGGGCCCTTATTACCAAACGGATCGGTACGAACGTTACAATGAGATAGCCCAACAGTTTTTGGATGAAGGAAAAGCATATCGTTGTATCTGCAGCAAGGAGCGTCTAGAAAGTTTGCGTGAATCGCAATTGGCTGCTAAAGAGAAACCACGCTATGACGGGCATTGCCGTGAGAAGAATCTCTCTTCAGCAGATGTTCCTTATGTAATTCGTTTTAAAAACCCTCACACGGGTGTTGTTACCTTTTGTGATGAGGTATATGGTGATATTCACGTAGATAATAAAGAATTAGATGATTTGATTTTAGTACGATCTGATGGACATCCGACTTATAATTTTGCGGTGGTTATTGATGATATGGACATGGATATTACTCATGTCATTCGTGGTGATGATCATATAAACAATACACCCAGACAAATTAATCTGTTTAAAGCCCTAAACGCGCCCGTTCCAGTATTTGCCCATTTACCCATGATCCTTGGTGAAGATGGCAAGCGTTTATCTAAAAGGCATGGCGCAGTCAGTGTTTTGGAATTTAAAACGTTAGGTGTTTTACCGCATGCATTATTGAATTATCTCGTACGCTTGGGTTGGTCCCATGGAGATCAGGAGATTTTTAGTATTGCTGAAATGATAGCTCATTTTGATTTAAAAAATGTAAGCAGAGGCGTTTCAAGTTTTAATTATGATAAGTTGTATTGGTTAAATCAGCATTATCAAAA
>JAUXYG010000021.1 GCA_030694525.1 Legionella sp.
TTTTTTGTCCGCAAAAACTGACTACACTATAATCATATAACTAATGAGAATCAGCCATGAGCAGCAGAGCTTCCTTTTTATACGTGATTCTACTTCTAATCACTTTTCAGACAGGTCACACAACTCCTGACCGGACCCAATTGGTCGTATGGGCTCATGAGGCAATAATCGCAGCTTATACGTTTAACTATAAAACGTTTACTCAAGACCAGAGGGGAATCGCCCGTTATTTCACAGCGCCTGGATGGATCTCTTTTAATAGAGCACTTACTGACTCAAAACTTCCCGAAGTAGTACAAAAAAATGCGTATGATGTTACTGCTGTTGCCACGCAACCGCCTCGACTCATCACTTTGGATCCAACTCATTGGCAAGTGATTATGCCGATTTTAGTGGTTTACAAAAACCCGCAATTCCAGCAACAGCAAAATTTACGAGTCATATTAAGCTTCACGCAAGCGCCTCCAAATCGGGGAGTGCGAGGATTTAATGCGAGCAGTTTGCAGTCAGTAATAATAACGCCGCCCTGTCATTGTCCTGTGGAAGAGGAGAAGCAAACTACAGCAAGCCCATAAAATGTAATATGATGATAAGCACATGCAAGGCTAAAAAAAGACCAACTAGCAGGATGATCAGATTTAATTTCCAGGGCATGGTTACGTCTAGGGCAGACTGCTCTGGATTATTAGGATTATAATAAACGTCAATCTCGGTATCTTCTTTGAAAGCCATTGCCATTTTATAGGCAACCCTGCGGGAATAACGACTATTTGGATTATTATGAGAGGTATCTAAAAAGAGATAATGACCGATTAAATCACGTTCATAAACCTGATATGTATATTCAATTTTAGGCCAGAGATTGTGCCCTTGCTTAATCCACTCACATTGGGTGATTCTGCCTTTGGTTTTCAACCAGAACTGAGCTTTAGATAAAGTCTGTCTGTCTTGCCAAAAATGATAAAACAAAAAAATGAGAAAAAACAACCAGCCTGAATCAAGGAGTACTCTTGATAAATTTAATCCATTCATTTGAAGCGCTACCCTGAATAAATTTATAGTATAGAATTATTTGGCATGAGAATGTGAAAAATCCAAGGGATATCTCGCAAAATAAATCCCAACAGGTATAATCAAATCCATCAGAGTGATAATAAAAGGACTACACAATGATCGCAAAAACCCCACTCTACGCCAAACATTTAGAAAGTGGTGCAAAAATGGTCGACTTTCATGGTTGGGATATGCCTTTACACTACGGCTCTCAAATTAATGAACATCATTTTGTCAGAAAGGATGCAGGAATGTTTGATGTATCCCATATGACCATCGTTGATATATTAGGGGCAGGTGGTCGACAGTTTCTGCGCAAACTCCTCACTAATGATGTGGATCAACTACCCCATAACGGTAAGGCATTATACAGCTGCATGTGTAATGAACACGGCGGCATTATTGATGATTTGATTGTATACCAGCGAGCCTCTGATAATTATAGGGTGGTGTTAAATTCTGCGACTCGAGAGAACGACATCAACTGGATACGCGCTAAAAGCGAAGGATTTTCGGTCGGACTTCAAGAGCGTCGAGAGCTTGCCATGCTTGCTGTTCAGGGCCCAAATGCCATCGCAAAAACATTAGAAGTATTGACACCGGCACAAATTGATGCCGTATCAACGCTCGCTCAATTTGAATGTGTGGATAGCGACAATTGGTTTTTTGCACGAACCGGTTATACCGGCGAAGACGGTTTTGAAATCATCTTACCCCGAGAATTAATCAATACATTATGGTCGGATCTTATTGCAGCAGGAGTTAAACCTTGTGGTCTGGCAGCACGGGACACTCTTCGCCTGGAAGCGGGTATGCTACTGTACGGTCAAGATATGGATGAAACCACAACGCCACTTGAATCAGGACTCGCCTGGACCGTGAAATGGCAACCTGAGGATCGTGGATTTATCGGTATGGGCGCCCTGTTTTCCCAGAAACAGCAAGGGGTAGAGCGTAAATTAGTAGGCCTCACCCTTCTTGATAAAGGGATTATGCGTCATGGTCAAAAGGTTATCGTCCCAGGCTGTGGCGATGGAGTCATCACCAGCGGCAGTTATTCCCCCACTCTGGAGCAATCCATAGCATTTGCTCGGGTTCCTGTTGAGACAGGAGACACGGTAATGGTTGATATTCGAGGAAAACATATTCCTGCCAAGGTGAGCAAACCACGTTTTATTAAACAGGGAATGCCTGTATAAACTATTCTATAATTATAAGGATTACATCATGAATGATTTAAAATTTACCAAAACCCACGAATGGGTTAAATCCGAGCCAGAAGAGGTAATTATAGGTATTACGGAGCATGCGCAACAATTATTAGGGGATATGGTTTTTGTAGAGCTTCCTGAAATCGGTGATGTAGTAAATATAGGCGATGAACTGGGTGTCGTTGAATCAGTTAAGGCAGCTTCTGATTTTTATGCACCATTAAGCGGCGTAGTTACTGCAGTCAATGATGCTGTAGTGCAAAACCCCGCTCTGGTGAATTCCGATCCCTATGCGGCAGGTTGGCTTGTGAAATTAAAGCCCAGTCGGTTAGACGAGCTTAATGATCTTTTAAATGCCGAGCAATATCAAAAAGAGACAGCTGAGGAAAACTAATCATGCCTTATATACCCCACACTCCTGACGACACCAAAGCGATGCTTAAGTCGATAGGAGCCAATGATACCCAGGAATTATTCGATGAAATACCTGAGTCATTACAATACTCCGGATTTCAAA
Organism: Legionella sp.; assembly: GCA_030694525.1. Lineage (GTDB taxonomy): Bacteria > Pseudomonadota > Gammaproteobacteria > Legionellales > Legionellaceae > Legionella. Next base: position 2,782 of record JAUXYG010000021.1, read on the forward strand.
ATATACCTGCCGGAGTTAGTGAAATGGAAATGCTAAAAGAGGCACATTATCTGGCAAATCAAAATCGTAATGGTATTTGTTTTATTGGCGCAGGGTGCTATGAACATCATATACCCGCGGCCGTGTGGGATATTGCATCGCGGGGTGAATATTTAACGGCCTATACTCCTTATCAGGCAGAAGCAAGTCAGGGCACACTGCAATTATTATACGAATATCAGACTATGATTTGCGAACTAACCGGTATGGAAGTGTCCAATGCATCAATGTATGACGGGGCAACCGCTTTAGCAGAGGCTGTACTGATGGCAGTTCGAGTGAACAAGAAAAGCAAAACAAACCGTGTATTAATTGCCGGCACCGTGCATCCTTTTTATCGGGAAACAATTGAAACGATCGTTCGTAATCAACATATCGAAGTCCTGACTTTACCCTTCAACTCTAAATCAGGTGTTACTGATTTATCTTCATTGGAACAATATAATAGCCAAGATATTACTGCTTTAGTAATCGCGCAACCCAATTTCTTTGGTTGTCTTGAGCAGGTTGATGCGCTTTGTGACTGGGCAAAAGCAAATTCAATTGTGAGCGTGGCCTGTGTGAACCCCATCTCACTCGCATTACTAAAACCTCCCGGGCTTTGGGGCAGTCAAGGTGTCGATATAGTCTGCGGTGAAGGCCAACCTCTTGGAGCGCCTATGGCCTCTGGAGGACCCTATTTCGGATTCTTAAGCACGCGTATGGAACATGTAAGGCAAATGCCAGGACGGTTAATTGGATGTACCGTAGATAAAGAAGGGAAGCAGGGATTTAGCTTAACCCTTCAGGCTCGGGAACAGCATATCAGAAGAGGTAAAGCCACCTCAAATATTTGCACCAATCAGGGTTTACTCGTTACAGCAGCAACTATCCATATGAGCCTTCTTGGAGCTGAAGGATTAAGGCAAGTGGCCAGTAAATGTCATGAAAATACCCGTGACCTGGTGGCTGCATTAACCCAAATAAATGGGGTAGAACTCGCTTTTAATGCTCCTTATTTTCATGAAGCATTACTGCGTCTTGACCAACCCGTGAATGATGTCTTGGTTCAACTTGCTGCCGCTGGAATTGCC
>JAUXYG010000024.1 GCA_030694525.1 Legionella sp.
AAAATAGAAAAAGAAAAAATAAAGAGTCAGGAATGCTTGCCAATTGGCATTTAGATGAATTTTTTTGATCATTATTATGTTTGGGACTACTTTAGTATTGTTATAAAAATTTAGGCTTTTGCGTTGTCAAATCTTCTTTAAATTCCCACATGCCTTTAAAGATACAAATATTTGAATTAATAGTGTTGGTAGCGGAGTTTTGTCGTCATTAATCTTTACTAATTTAACTTCTCATTAGAATTTAAATCGGACAATGCATAGGTTTGTAAATTTTTGTTTCTAGCAAGAATGCCGCTCTTACTCTCGCAGATCTTGGAGTCGAGTTCAAAGCCTACAAGCAAAGTACAAAACAAATCGTCATGACTAAGTGCGATATCTTTGTAGGGTCTAATCTCATTTAAGTTGTAGTCAAAATTCTTGCCGGCCCATGCGATGACAGGTACATGTTTTTGCTCTCTTGGAGCGATCATATAAGGTGCCGCATGAAGATAAACACCATGCTCACCTAAAGACTCTCCATGGTCAGCCACATATAACATTGCCACTTCATAATTCTCGTCATATTTCTTTAGAAAATTAATGACTTCAGATAAGAAGTAATCTGTATATAGGATGGCATTGTCATACGCATTATCGATTTCTATTTGAGAACAATCTCTTAATTCTCCGGTTTGACAAGCAGGTTTAAAACGTTCAAATTCTTTTGGATATCTACGATAATACTCAGGACCATGATTGCCCATTTGGTGCAACACAATCATCATATCTTTGCCTTTATTTTTTTCGATATAGGCATCTAATCCTTTTAGCATTCCTACATCCCTGCATTCGCCTTTGCAAACGGTATTGCGTGTGGGTGATTTAAAGTCTTCGTATTTGATGCGGGTTGCCACGCCTTTTGAGTCTGAATTATTGTCTCTCCATAAAATTTCAATGCCATTTTTTTGTAAAACATCGAGTGCATTCTCTTGCTCTAGTGCTTTTTCTTTATCATATTTTTCACGACCCAATGATGAAAACATACATGGCACAGAAACATTAGTTGACGTGCCACATGAAGTAACGTTAGTAACACTAACGATATCTTGTTTAGACAACTCAGGGTTAGTTTCACGCTGATAGCCGTATAATGAAAACCTATCTGCACGGGCTGTTTCACCTACTACCATAATGATTAATTCATTTTTACT
>JAUXYG010000035.1 GCA_030694525.1 Legionella sp.
AACAAAAAGGGCATTAAAGCTCAAACATTTAATGATTTTACTCCACACGTCAGCTTGTTTTGCACGAGTGCCCGCAACATAACCATTCCTGAATTTCAAGAGGATGATTTACAAGAAATCGTTTTCAACGGTACACCTGAGCTTTCCCACAAAACGGTATGTAATCAGTTTTCTTCGTTAATCCAGGATGATCTAAAAGAATTAATCGAAAGATTGAGGCAATCCACCTCAACTACTATGTCTTCTACAGTACCAGCAATCCAGCAACACCAAGTTTCTAAAATTAATGAGCCTGGAATCAGCATGCAGGTATTAGGCGGATTTATTGCTGCAATAGGCATTGGAGCGGTGGCAGTAGCTTTTGTAGCGCTAAATGCGGCAACTTTAGGTATGGTAGGAATCATAACTGTTGCTGTAGGCGGCGCGCTTGCTCTTGGTGGGATTGGTCTTTTTTCCGTCGGCACCAGTGTTAGCCTTCATAAAATGAATCAGGCAAATGAAGTCGATGTGCAAACTCCTTCTCATGGGTAATGAGAAGACGAAACCAAGTATTTTATCATTAGTGCGGCACAATTGTGGGGTAATTTCTTAAAAAGCGGGCAATTTTACGGGTTTTGATTTTTCTTTTGATAAAAATTTTTCCATTTATGGCGATATAATGAATCACTGACACCAACTAAGGATACTTAAAATTTTATATTAATTAAGAAATTATGATTAAATGAGCCTTTATCTCTGCGGTTTTACTGATACATATTTGCTAAATCGTTTAATGCTTGACCACTAATTCTTTGCACCCTCCATTCATCCATCGGCCTAGCACCTAATTGCTTATAAAATTTGATTGATGATTCATTCTTTTTTAATGCATCAATCTGGATGTTTAAATTTTGACTTCGAGTTGATACGCGTTCATACCCAATTAGCATGATCATGAATCAAACATATATCTATCAGAGAATTCTTGAAAATAGATTTTGATTTTGATTTTTATTTTTTGTTTGACTCAGCCCTTGTATACCTTTAGCAAAAAAACCGATCCCTACAGCAGTGATTGCTGCACCTACAAGAACAGTGCTCAATAATGGGCCACTAAGACAAACCAAAGCAAGTGCAAATATTGAGCATCCAAGGATTGATGCGAATCCACCTAATACGGTCATACGGATAAATGAAGAAATTTTGGAATTTTCATGCTTGGCTTCAAAATTTTTAATGGGTGATATTTTTCTTTCGATATGGCGAGTTATCTCGTCATTATTTTGATCTTTATAAACAAGGTTGTAATTTTGTTCATTAATAAAAGAGGCGTAAATACTTGGGTTCTGAAGAGAATTTAAATGGTGTTCCATTATTTGAATTACATCCATTAGATAGGAAATTGCCTCGGGTTCAAGTTTTGTATTAATTCTAATATTGTGAGTAATAGAGGTTAATTCAACTAAAACCTCATCTACGCTAAATAAATTTATTAACGAAGATCTCAGCCATTTGTTTTTTATAAAACCTCGGGTCTCTTTATCATTACTTATAAATTTTTCATTAAGATCATATAAAAATTTCCATAAAAACATCCCCGCCTGATGCCCACAACTTCCCGCTTTGGTATGGGCAATAATCTCGGATATTTTAGCAGTTTTCTCTATATTATCCGTTAACATATCGCAACGCGTTACTTTAAACTCTGTTACAGAACTATTTTCTAATTCGCTCTCAATCCAATACAAACATGTAGAACCTATACGATAGCCGTTTGAATCATATCCGCGCTCATTAGGATGTAATAGGCCTGTAGCGGCAATAAAAATTTTGGCTATTTCATTTAGCTTTATTGATTGAGTTATCTCTGAGTTCTTTACTTTGTTTTCGTTATGGGTTATAGATATTTGCTTCTTAATTTCCGGCAAGGCAATTATTTTTTCTTCATTTGGTTTTGAAAATGGGGAGTACGTTCGATCTAACAGAATCCCATCATTGGCCTGGATGCTTTCACAAAGCTCGCTTATAACGTATATATAGCATTCTTCTTCATTTTCCAGTACCCAGATTAGTTCATTTTTATCAAAATCTTTTAAATCACAGCCCAATAGGCTTTCATCATTTAATATTCTTAGTCTCTCTGGGATTTCTAATTTTGCTTTCATTATGAAATTATTTTAATTAAATGCCCCCTATTATATCATAATGCGTGCATTTAAAACACTTTATGCACATCGTATGTCTTGGTTGTAAGGAATGTAATAGTTCTGAGGGCAAAAAATTTACGGAATTAATCAAATTCTTAGATACTTGCATCTTTCAATTTGAATAAATCACTCTTTTTAACGGATTATGTTTTTGAGGAGCGCTCTTCACATAAACTGAGTAATTTTAGAAGCCATAATCAGGACAAAAAAGAAATGCTATAATATAGCCTTGCAGCAGATAGGATTTAGTTACCTATTCGTGTATAATGTCGAATCTATGAACAAGTACTCGGCTTTTTCCAAATACTAAATCTCGCTATTCCAACTAAAGGTTATTTATGATTGAAAAGATTCGCAATATTGCCATCATCGCTCACGTTGACCATGGTAAAACCACTCTAGTAGACAAATTACTGCAACAAACAGGTACTCTTAATGAAAGGGCGCCTACTGTTGAACGGATGATGGACTCTAACGCGCTTGAAAAAGAGCGAGGAATCACCATCCTTGCTAAAAATACCTGTGTGTATTGGAAAGATCATCAGATTAATATCGTGGATACCCCGGGACACGCTGACTTTGGCGGAGAAGTTGAGCGGATTTTATCGATGGTCGATAGCGTATTACTGTTGGTCGATGCGGTTGATGGTCCAATGCCTCAAACTCGCTTCGTGACCCAAAAAGCTTTTGCTCGTGGTCTGAATCCTATTGTTGTAATCAATAAAATTGATCGTCCAGGTGCAAGACCTGACTGGGTTATGGACCAGGTTTTTGATTTATTTGATAATCTGGGCGCTAATGACACCCAACTTGACTTCCCTGTTGTTTATGCCTCTGCGCTGAACGGATATGCCAAGCTGAATCTCGAAGATGAAGCAACGGACATGACTGCACTGTTGCAAACCATACTTGATAAAGTAGAAGCACCAAAGGTGGATGACAATGGGCCATTCCAGATGCAAATCAGTTCCTTATCTTATTCCTCATACGTGGGAACGATCGGAATTGGTAGGATTTCTCGCGGCCAAATTAAAGCTAAATCACCGATTAAAGTAATTGATAAAGATGGAAACATCCGCACTGGACGTTTATTACAACTCTTGGGCTTTAAAGGTTTGGACAGGGTTGAGATCGAAGAAGCCGGAGCTGGGAACATTATCGCGATAACCGGAATCGAAAATCTGAATATTTCTGATACCGTTTGTGATCCTGCAATGGTGGAAGGTCTCCCTGCACTATCAGTTGACGAACCTACGATCAGTATGACTTTCCAGGTTAATGACTCACCTTTTGCCGGTCAAGAAGGTAAATTTGTAACGTCACGTAAAATTCGTGAACGTCTGGATACCGAATTATTACATAATGTGGCATTACGCGTCGAAGACTGTGACGATCCGGATAAATTCCGCGTATCAGGACGGGGAGAGCTTCATTTATCCATTTTGATTGAAACCATGCGCCGTGAAGGTTATGAGCTAGCCATTTGTAAACCTGAAGTGATTATCAAAGAAGTTGATGGAGTGAAACAAGAACCATACGAGCGCTTAACGGTTGATGTGGAAGAAAACCATCAAGGCACCATTATGGAAAAACTGGGTGAACGTCGTGGCGAAATGCAGGACATGGTTCCCGATGGAAAAGGGCGAGTACGTCTGGATTACATCATACCGACGCGAGGGTTGATTGGTTTTCATAATGAATTTTTATCCAGCACTTCAGGCACCGGTTTAATGTACCATGTGTTTGAGCACTATGGTCCAGCAATTAAAGGTCGAATTGGTAAGCGCGTTAATGGAGTAATGATTGCTAATTGTCAAGGCATCGCACGGGGCTTCGCTCTGTTCAATCTGCAAGACAGAGGTCGTTTATTTGTTGAGCCTCAATCGGTGTGCTATGAGGGAATGATTGTAGGTATTCATGCACGTGATAATGATTTGGTTGTGAATGTGACCAAAGAGAAGCAACTGACTAACATGCGTGCTTCTGGTACTGATGAAAACATCATTCTTACTCCAGCAATTAAATTAACCTTAGAACAGGCCTTGGAATTCATCGATGATGATGAATTAGTGGAGGTAACACCACAATCCATCCGTCTGCGTAAAAAATCGCTTAAAGAACATGATCGTAAAAAGGCATCACGAATTGCTAATAGTGACGAATAGGACATCATGAAGTCAAAATTCAAGCGAGTTATTTTATATGCGCGGCAACATCGCGCCAACCAGGGTGTCAGCGAGAGCTTACACCGCTTGGTTGATTTCTTGAGAAAAGAACAACTTGAAATTTATCAGGATATCGATACCTCAGCGAGTTTTGATACCAGTATTCCGGTTTTGGCACAACAGGATATGGGTGACAGTCATGATTTAATCATCGTTGTGGGTGGGGATGGAAGTTTACTCTCTGCCGCGCGCATGGCTATTAACGTAAATACACCAGTGATTGGAATAAACCGCGGACGCCTTGGGTTTCTGACTGATATTTTGCCTCAGGACATTGAGACTCAATTAAGTGAAGTTCTGGCGGGGCATTATGTAGAAGAAAAAAGATTTTTATTGCATACCCGAATATATGATGAAGCACATACCTATTTTGAAGGTGATGCTTTAAATGACGTGGTATTAAGCCGAGGCAACGAAACACATTTGATTGAGTTTGATGTTTATGTGAACCAGCAACTGGTCAGTCATTTTCGATCCGATGGAATGATTCTATCTACACCGACTGGTTCAACGGCCTATGCTTTGTCTGCTGGCGGACCCATTATGCATCCGCAACTTAATGCCATTGTTCTTGTACCCATGTTTTCTCACAGTTTAAGCTCACGCCCCCTGGTTATAGGTGGTGAATCATCCATTGAATTACGCATCAGCGAATTCAACGAAAATGAATTACGTATCAGTTGTGACGGACATGAGTCCCGGATGGTTAAACCAGGACAAAAAGTCTCCATTGAAAAAAATGGCAATCAGCTTCGTTTGTTACATCCCCTGGATTATCATTATTATGATACATTACGAAGTAAGCTCGGCTGGGAATCAAAACATCAGGGATAAATCATGCTCACTACTTTGTGCATCGAACATTTCGCTATTGTAAAACATCTTGAACTGGATTTTAGCAAAGGAATGACCGCATTTACGGGTGAAACAGGCGCGGGTAAATCCATAATGATTGACGCCCTGATGTTAGCCTTAGGCGGTAGGGGTGATGCTTCCGTCATTCGCCCGGGTCAGGATAAATGTGATATCACCGCAGGTTTTACCTTCGATAAAGAGTCCGATCCAGCCCAGTGGCTAGCGGCTCATGACATCCAGATTGATGATGGCGAGATTTATTTAAGGCGTGTTATTTACGCTGAAGGACGCTCCAAATCATACATCAATGGTCAACCCTTCCCTCTGCAAAAAGTCAAAGAGCTTAGTGAGAAACTGGTCCATATTCATGGACAACACCAACATCAGACGCTGATGCAACATCCCACACATCGGCAACAACTGGATCAGTACGCAGATCATCATCAGATTGTAGAGGAAGTCGCTAAATTCTATAAGCAATATCAAAATATAAAACAGGAAATTGACAAACTACAGAATTTGGATCAACAGGCGGATCGCGTCAGATTGTTGCAATTTCAAATTGATGAACTCGCTTCCCTTAATCTAAAAGAAGGCGAAATACAGGCATTAAATCAAGAACATCAAATGCTTCATCATGCCCGAGAATATTTAGAATACAGTCAGGAAATAAACTCCTTACTAGCAGCGGAAGATCAAACCAATATCTGTAGTGGGTTAAATCAGATTATGCAACTGCTTAACGAGTTGCCCCAAGAACAAATTCAAATCAAAAACACCAGTGAGCTGATCAATGGGGCATTAATCCAATGTGAAGAAGCCTTAAATGAAATGCAGCAATTTGCCGATCGTATTCAACTCGATCCGCAACGATTAAACGAAGTTGAGTCTCGTATGAGCGCTATACATCATCTGGCGCGTAAATATCATATGGACAGTAATTTATTACTGGCTCATGAGGAACAGTTACAAAACGAATTAAACATGCTGCAGGATTCGGAAACCAAGCTCGCTCAACTGCAAATCCAATTGGACCAAGTACAACGGCATTATCAGGAAGCAGCATTAAGATTAAGAGAGTCCAGAAAACAAAATGCAAAGAAATTAGCAAACGAAATAACTACGAGTATTAATCAACTAGGCATGCCCAAAGGTTGGGTGGAACTGGAGATTACTCCCCTGGACAAGATGCAAATGCATGGACTTGATAAAGTTGAGTATAAAGTTTGTACCAATCCAGGAATGGAACCCGACTCCCTCAATAAAGTGGCATCAGGAGGCGAACTATCTCGAATTGGGCTTGCCATTCAGATGATCACAGCCCAAAGAGGTGCCACGCCTACTTTATTATTTGATGAAGTGGACGTGGGTATCGGGGGCGCTACTGCTGCCCTGGTGGGTCAAATGTTGCGTAAATTAGGAGATCGATTGCAAGTTTTTTGTGTGACTCATCAGCCACAAGTGGCCGCATCCGCACATCATCATTTCATGGTCGAAAAACAAAGCGACTCCAAGCAAACCATAACTCATATAACGAAGCTTCAAAAAGAAGATAAGGTAGATGAGATTGCACGCATGTTAGGCGGTCTTACCATAACTGATCAGACTCGATCACATGCTAAAGAATTACTGTTACAGAGTATAGACTAACTAAAAATCGATATTTTAATGATCATTTAGCTTAAAAATAGCCAATAATTCAATTAAATTAAAAAAAAACTAAATTTTTTAAGAAAAATACGACACAAATAATAAAATAATGGTACAATGCTCTGGTAACAATTTAGGAACTTAAAATGTCAGAAAAAATACGCGGTACAGTTAAATGGTTTAATGAGTCCAAAGGTTTCGGTTTTCTAGAAAGTGGCGGTAAAGATTATTTTGTTCATTTCAGTGCAATCCAAAGCAGTGGTTTCAAAACTCTTGCTGAAGGTGCTACAGTTATGTTCAAAGCAAGCAATGGACAAAAAGGTCCTCAAGCTGAAGAAGTTGAAGTAGTCTAAATCATTATTTTCGCCCTATTCTTTATTGATAGAAATATTCAAGATTAAATAGGGCGTTTTTTTACCTACATACCTATAAGTTAATTCTAAATTCATTTTTACTCATTCCAAGTTATCTAGCTCTAATTTCCAAAACAAACCAATTATTTTATTATAAATCACACCATTAAAATATAAAGCAAACCATAAATTTTAATTACTATTGCTGAATATCTGTGAGTAATTGTATTTTATGAGCTTTTTACAGTGTTTGAATGAAACATACTTTATTGGTTAGAACCCCGCCTGCGCGGACTGATATATTCCCTCAAAATTATTAATGCATATAATTTTGTGAATTAATGAGTTTTCTTCCCCACGCAAGGGAAGACAAATAAACATTAAAGTGCGATTAAAGAACATAAAATTTTGAGGATATAACTAAGTGCGAGGGATTCATGGCTGGAGAATTTTTCATAACGTGGAATCTAAAATATTTAGATTAAAGTAAATAGTTAATGGTACTATAATTGCCATCACTTACAGGGAGAGCATGCTAATGAGCAAACGAATTGCAGTTATTGTTGGGAGCTTAAGAAAAGAGTCATACAATCGAAAAATGGCCAATATCCTGATCTCTTTGGCACCAGAATCTATCAGCCCAGAGATTGTAGAAATTGGTGATTTACCCATCTACAATCAAGATTTTGATGATGAGGGTAACGTACCCGCATCGTGGACCAGATTTCGTAAGGATATGAGTGAATGCCAGGGAGTGCTTTTTGTCACGCCAGAATACAATCGCTCTGTTCCTGGAGTATTGAAGAATGCGATAGATGTAGGGTCTCGTCCCTATGGTCAAAGTATCTGGAGTGGCAAACCCGGCGCGGTGATGAGCGTTTCGCCAGGAGCTATAGGGGGGTTTGGTGCCAATCATCATTTAAGACAATCATTAGTTTTTCTAGATGTTCCTACACTGCAACAACCCGAAGCTTATATTGGACAAGCCGGTACTCTTTTTGATGAAAACAATGAGCTTTCAAGTGAAGAAACACGCAAATTTCTGCGTAAATTCATGGAAATGTTTGCACAATGGGTATTAACTAACTCTAAATAGGTTAATTACAATACTCTTCTATAAAATTATTAATCCGTTGATTAATAGGAGCAAACTCATTATATAAAAGTTCTGATACCAAGTATAAAACGAGTTTGCAATGGCTAGACTTATGCTCATGATGAGCGTTGGTCGAAGCTCAGAACGATACCAGGATTTGCTGCTCAGTATCAGGGCATCTATTGGTCTATTAAGAAATGCATTCGATTTAAATAGAAGCTGCTTTACGTGCTTAACCCAAAATGGCGTGATCTGTATGAGGAAATTTGTTCTTAATCTAGATCTC
>JAUXYG010000042.1 GCA_030694525.1 Legionella sp.
GCACTACTCCTAAAAATAGATAAATAAATACCCCAAGTTTAATTAGGCGCGCGGCAATAAACCGAGTCTGTGGTTTGTTTAGGAAGTTCAATGTTTACTCTCATGACCTGCCCCTTGATTTAAAAAAGACAAAATTACTTATTTTTGCCTTAGGTGGCCATTTTATATTCAATAACATGACGAGGTCAATTGCGGTGCGAATAGTTAATTTACGTTACATATATCAGATGAGTTAGACACCATGGCAAATCGCGAGTTAATACTGTTAGATTAGTGTAAAATATCTCGATAGATAACCTCTATATTCTTTTAGCATGTTATAACAATTGAGCTTATTTGAGTCTTGGGAGATATATATGTTAAGTAAAAAAGAGCAACTGGTAGAAGATGCAAAACTAAAAAGGGATATGGAGCAATTTAATACGGAAGAAAGCTTAAAAGCTGCTTTATTAGATGCCTCATTGGAAGAAACCTCGCAAAAAGCCAAGGCAGAATCTCATTTTAATCTAAAAGCTTTGGGACCTGACCCTGAGGATTGGAAGAAAATATATGCTGACTATAAGAGATTATATCCTGATAAACCCAATCAAAATAATACGTTAATCTTTGATACACAAGAAGATGCAATTACCTTTTTTACTTCCCACGCGACCAGTGAGCCACCCCGAACTTTTTTGGTTTATGAAGTGGATCAACAGGGTAATCGAACGGGTTTTAATTTGTTTTCTTGTGGCAATAACAAGCTGTATCAAGGTTCCTTGACGGACATTCAAAGTCAATTACAGGCTGATTTAAAAAACAATCCTGAGGATTTAAAGACAAAACAAGGTCTTGAAAAAATCACTCGTTGCTTAAATCCAGTTTCAGAGTATAAAGTTGCATTGCAACAAGCTAAAGCCCCTGTTGATTCTGTGGAAGTGGAACAGCAAACGGCTAATAGTCTTCCAAATCCATTTAATACAAGGCCTAAATCTCCTTTTGAAAAAATATAGGAACTAACTAACTAACTACCTTGATAAGAGGGATTTCAACCCTTTTATCCAGTGTGCGAGTTTACGAAGACCCTTTAAATTTTTTCCCTAATGATCAAATAAAGATTTGGAATAGAGAAGATCGATAATAAATTCAATTAAGGATTAATATTTTGCTCCGTTTCGGGTTCTGGTGTTAAAGATGGGTTTGAGGTGTACTGTCTATTTCGCCAGAAAGAATCATGGGTGGTTTTTGGGGCTTTGTTTTTTATTTCAAACTGCTCCTTTCTATTTTTTATAATCAACTCTATTTTTAAGTCTTGATATTTTTTAGCTTTGATTAGAGTTTCTAATGAAACTGAGGAATTATATAATTGGTCATTTAAAATATTAAACGGAGTTACCAGGTTATTATCTAAAATATTATCCTGTGCACCATTTTTTAATAATTCTATGGCAAAATCAAATTTTCCTTCGTTTAAAGCTTCGTGTAACAATGTCCAACCTGTTGAAGGACATTGTTCATTGATGTTTAATAAATAAGGTACTAAAAGTCTAAAATGATCCAGATTATCATTACTCATGGCAATGCTTAGTGACCAATAAATATCCGCACCATCGTTAACCAGAGGATATTTTGCTTGTAGCAGGAGGTCATAACATGAACTATTAATCATAGCGATACAGTGAATATCAAACTCATAAAACCCATCACTGTTTGAGGACAATGTTGAATTAAAAGGTTGGTAATCTCCCTGTACATTGGGATTATCCTTGGTGCTAACAAAGTTAGGAATAGTTACTTCAAAACACGCATCTGGGCAGATACCAATTAGTATTGACAGGTGAACAAATAAACTGGTTAACATGAAACAGTTAACTTTAAGGTTTTCTTGTTCCTCTAATTGATGAATGACTTGGTGGCAAGCATTGCCCTCATATATCCAATTCATTTCCTTAATATATACTGAAATCACATCAAACAATAAATCGATATCTGGCTCATTGGATTTAACCATTTTCTGATAACGATACAGAATGGCACTTTCAATTGTCATATTACTTCCTAAATATTCATTTTTTTAATTTGGTTTCAAAATTAAAAAAACTCAATGATAAACAGAATCAATAAAATAGACAATACGAAAAATAATAGCGCACAAATGCAAATCAATTTTCATTATAAATAATTCAGAAAGGTAGGTTGGGTTCATTTTGACCCAACAAAAACTCAATGAAGTAAATGAGTATTTTTTATAAAATCGAACCATAATTTAACGGTTTATTTTCTAATTTGATCAAACGGGGTCAAAAGTGTACAATTAGGTTCTTTTATTTAAGCACAAAAGATTATGCCCAATTCTTCCAGCCAGCTTCTCGATCTTGAGCAATTTTTCAGTATTGCGAAACAAAATAAAACCGAACACAATATTATTCGGCTTAAATCCCAAGCATTAGCAAAGATACTTCCTGAGCAATGTACATGCTTTATAAATACATTAAAACAAAATACCACACTTACCTTTTTGTCGCTTTCAAACGCTCCATTACCCGCAGTTTTTATACCTGCTCTCCTCGCAGCGCTTGCGGTAAATACAAGTATCATCGACTTGGAATATAACCCGGAGGGATTGTCTCAGGAGGCCATAAAACAAATAAAAAAAACAATTCGCCGTAATAGAAAAGAGGTTTTAAAACAAGAAATGAAACCTCAGCCAGTGGTGATTCTTGAGGAGGACGATGAGAGCGTTTTGTTTGTTCTCGCACAAAAAGCGGCAGAGCAGGGCGATTTAAACACTTTAGCTGCGCTCTTGCCTAAAATTTCAAATTGGCCCCAGGAAGTTAATATTGGCGCCCAAAGCTTGTTGCATACTGCGGCCAAATATGGGCAAGTTGCTTGCTTACGTTACCTTTTAAGTAATGGGGCGGAGGTTGACTATAATCCTCAATTAAACGGAACATTTACTGGAACCGCTTTATTTGCGGCAGTAGGTCATAATCATTATTTAATTACTTATTTATTATTAAAGGCGGGCGCTAGCACTCAGGAGATGGGTAATGGTTTTCCGATACTTCATCGCGTACGCACTCGAGAGCTTGCACGTTTATTGGTGAAATTTAAAGCTAATCCTTTAACTCTGTGTGACACCGACAAAAATACAGTGCTTCATTCTCAGCTTCAATTTCAAAACCCAAGCCTTAATTTATTAAGTTTTTTTCTAAGACGCGATTTAAATATTAATGCATTAAATGAGCAAAAAGAAACGCCCCTTTTTGCCCTAGGGTTTAACCCTAATTTAAAACCCGAGGTGTTTTTAAAAATATTTAACTTTTTAATCCGCAAAGGAGCCAATCTTGCGAAAAAAAATCACCATGGGGAAACGGTACGCGAAGCTACTCAAAATGAAAATAGTGCCTGGTATTATTACTTCGATGTGGCAGAAAAAGAAATGAAAACGCTGAAACATTCTGCGCTTACTCTAAAAACGGTGTGCAAGCCAATCAGTAATCCATTGTTCCAGTTTTTTTCTCCTGAAGTGTGCGTACGAATTATTGATGCCACTAAAGAATATAAGGTGTTGGATGAGAGCAATAGAACAAACTTGATTGTGAAGCAACTGAATTAGGGTCTCTGCTCCAGTGGTTCAAACCAATTTCTATCTGGATTAAATTAGTCATAATGAAATTAAGTGGCGCTTACATTTACCTGGAGAGAACATTTCACAATAAATAAGCCATTGAATTTATAAGTTTTTTAACAAAATTAATAAGATGATGGGAGGTGGACAGAACAAGCTTTATAAATGAATTCAAACTAATGACTAACAAGTAGCAACTATTTGCAATCATAACTCTTGTTGTGTTAAAATTAAACACATTGCGATTCCAGGAATGTTTCATGAAAGAATGGTTGGATTTATTTTGTAAAGAGAGTGAAGAGATTAACTTAACTTTAAATGGTAAAACGTTTAATAAATCACAATGTGAATTTCTTGGTCAAGGTTCAGAAAAGCGAGTTTTTAAAATTAAAGATTCGAACCAATGCTTTTTTATACCTCATAAATGGAGCAGCAAAGAGGATTGGGAACACAAGATTAAGCTTGAAAAAAATCTCCTGGACCAAATAGATAGCCTGGGAATAAAAGCTCAACGATTTGAAATCACTACCCTTTCTATATCAGAAGCTGGGCAAACGCCGCAAACTATTCATGTTTTAACTACGAAAGACTTCGGTAGTCTTTGTGAGGAAGAGGGTATAAGTATTTACAATTATAAAGCACGTAAGGATCATGTAATTGGAACTCCTCCGGATTTTATTGCAATCATAGATAAATTCTCCGACAAACTATTCGCTAAAAAAATGCTCGAAAAAATTATTTATGAATACGCAATTGCTTTTACTTTTGATTTACCAATTACTGTTATACATAGCCCTGATGATAGTGAGCATTTCTGTTTTGAAAAATCTAATGATCCGGAGATGCCCCCTGTAGTGCGCTACATGTTTTGGGATGTGGTTCATGATTTTTATGGTTTGTTTAATACTATAGTGCCAACACTTGCTGATTTTAAAATGGGCAACAGAAAGGGCGAATACAATAGACCTTTCCGAGGGTTTGAGTGTCTGGTTAATCACGTTATTGACGCCATAAAATCAATGATCTTTCATTTGTACCACTATAATATAGACTATACTAAAATTTCAGATGAGTTAAAAAATAATTTGCTTGAGGCTATTGATGAGGAACTAATTGGTAAATCTTTAACCCACGCGAAAGAATTGGCGGTTAAATTTTTTGAGAAGAAACTCACTACGTTAAGCGATGATTTTAAAACATTCCGCAACCAAGTCGCTGTATTTATTGAGATCATGCAAAGTGCGATATCCCTTGATAAACCTGATATGGTAGAGCAGGCTTTTAGGGCAATGAATCTGGATATTAATTATATCTCTATTAATGAAATCGAGGATATCAATA
Organism: Legionella sp.; assembly: GCA_030694525.1. Classification (GTDB taxonomy): domain Bacteria; phylum Pseudomonadota; class Gammaproteobacteria; order Legionellales; family Legionellaceae; genus Legionella. The sequence continues at coordinate 4,952 of JAUXYG010000042.1, forward strand.
AGTTCGCAAAAAAATATGGCAACGTCGATATTATGGAATTTATCGATATTAATCTTGTTAAAGCAAAACAAATAAAAGAAGAAGACAATCTAAGGGTTAGACAGGAGCTTTTTGCAGCTAAAGTGGTTGATTTGAAAAATAGTTTTGTTACCGAATACGAAAAGAAGCTAACCGCAAATAAAGGTGCATTTTTTGGTTTGTATTCCTTTTTTGTCAAAAGCCACGTGAATAAAAACATGTCACTCAATGAACTGGTAACCCATGCGCAAGGTCTCTCTAAAACCGGCAGTGGTAAACGAAGTCGCGAAGTGATGCAACATCTCGGCTGGTTGAATGATAGAAATGAAGTTGACAAGGAATTAAACCAATATTTGGTAAAAAATTAATATCGTCTTAAACAGTACCATTTTTACAATAGGGTACTGTTTCTAGAATCCCGCTTATTAACCATAGTTAGTTTTCAGGAAGAAATTAAAACAGTGAATTATGATTCACATCAGCCGCAGCGAGTTATTTTTCGATAGTAATGTAGGGTCATTAATATCTTTAGTAACTAGTGCTTTGGTGAAATGTTTAGCTGGTCTCCATTTTCTGCATCAAATAATCAATAAATACGCGTATTTTAGGCTGCATGTAATGCATGGTTTTAAAATACATATAAAGACTTTGCTTCGGTGAACGATAATTTTCCAAAACTTCAATAAGTAGGTTTTTATCTAGATAATATTGTACCGTATCTAAATGGAATAGAGCGATACCAATTCCATCAAGACAACATTGCAAAAGAATGGAGGTGCTGTTTCCCCAGATTTTTGGTTCAAGGTATACTTTTTTATCACCAAAATCTAGAACCGTTGGTGATGGCCTTTTACTATGAGCAATATAATTGTGTTTTTCCAAGTCAATTGGTTCTTGAGGAGCGGTATGTGATTTTAAATAATCAGGAGAAGCGCACCACACATACGAATCGTCTTTAATACGGCGACATGTATATTGGGACGGAAAACCGGACATATATCCAATTAATAAGTCTATATCTTCTGTCTCTAAATTTGGGATTCGATCTGATAATTCGATATCCACGATTAAATTGGGATAAGAGAATAAAAACTCTCTCAAATTGGGAAGAATGTATCGCTCGCCAAAGGAAATGCTTCCCACAATGTTTAGTTTGCCCTGCACATCGCATTTATAAGAAGCAAGCAGGCCGTTGGTTTTTTCGATTTCACGTAGCAATAAAGCACAACGCTCATAAAATACTTTTCCAAATTCCGTTAGAGTTACTCTTCGGGTGGTCCGATAAAAAAGCTGACCACCAAGACTGTCTTCTAATAGTTTAATTTTTTTACCTACTGCTGCAGGTGAAATTTTAAAAAAATGAGCCACCTTGGAAAAATTTTCTCTTCGGCAACACGTTTAAAAGTTTGTATTTGATCGAGTGTCCACATCACTGGATTGTAAACTTTAAGTAAATAATGAATAAACTTATACCTCAATTGTATTCATATTTCCATGTATTAAGATGGTTATTCCTTAAATTAACAGGTGAATTATATGCATCGTAAAAAAATTAATATTAGAGTAATCACAGGTTTTCCAAACAATCCAAATCAACCCTTTAGAGTAATTGAAGATTTATTGACGTTTCAAAGTCCGTGGGTTGAGATTAGCCTAAGTCATAATCCTATGGGTCCTATTCATTGCCAAAATGATATTCAACATGCACTTGCCATACCCGGGATTGCTCAAGCAGCAATGAGTGCTGAGCAAGAAGGGGCCAATGCAATTGTTATTGAGTCCATGGGGGATACAGGCCTTATTCCTGCCCGTGAGGCAGTAAAGATTCCTGTTATCGGATTGTCTGATTCCTCGATTCGAGTTGCTCAAATGTTAGGAAGAAAATTTGGGGTAATTACTGCTGGGGTATGGCATGGGACGCACTAGAAAGAGTCATGAAAAGCTATGGCCTTGAAAATCAGTATGTCGGATTTTCTCCATTAGGATTACAGCCCTTTTTTATTGATTCACCCTCAAGCAATAACTTTGAAGAAAAAATATTAAAAGCAGCTATTGAGCTGATTCAAAAGGATGCGGATACTCTTATCATGGGCGGCTCTTATTTTTTAGGAAAGAGTAAAGTACTTGGCGAATTACTTTTTAAAGCCGGTTATCCGGATATCGTAGTTATAGACCCCTTGCCACTTGCAATACACTATGCCCAAATGATGGTTCATGCAGACCTCTCTCATAGTAAAGTAATTTATGCAAATCCTCAGCAAGCCACTCCTGTGTTCGGTTATCCCCTTATCGAGGTTACACCTGGAGTAGGGGAGGTGTACGAGTCTTAATCAGGTTACTAGCAATCTTTATTTTATAATCGAATATTATTGGATGAAAAACTAAAAAACTTGTGATGGATAAGAGTTGGTTTTTTATGATGTGAGCTTAGCGCTAAGCTCACGTCCATTCATCCCAAGGGGATAAAGCGATGCGATTTTCTCCAGAAGAAAAAGAACACTTAAGTCAGGGTTTTATAGGTAAACACTGGCACGGTTCAACCTCCAGTTAACCGATCCCCCTCTTAATAGTATAATTTTGTCTCAGTTTCCACAATAATTTATGGCTAATAAACTATCCTAAGATTAGTATTTATGCTAATAATCAATTGACTGGCGTAATACCCCCACTTTTTTTCGATACGCCTTGGAGTAATCAAAACATAACAGGACGCTCTATATGCGAGATTATAAATGATGTCGCGAGTACTTTATTCACCGAAGCTCTTGGTATTCACTCTATTATTGTTGGTATTTTGCCAGGTAACCACGGCTGCAAAAGTGATTGAGCTGTCTGTTCATGGAGGCATTGGGCCTGCTACTGCTGATTATTTGGTCCGGGGCATAGAAAATGCCCAAAAAAGTGACTTAATTCTTATTCTAATTGATACGCCAGGTGGTTTGGATAAATCAATGCGTCAAATGGTACAATCCATCTTGACATCCAATGTTCCAGTGGTTGCTTATGTTGCGCCATCTGGTGCACGAGCGGCTAGTGCGGGCACTTATATACTTTATGCCAGTACTCTGGCGGCTATGGCACCAGGTACTCATTTGGGCGCGGCAAGTCCGGTTAGTTTAATGGGCGGCATGGGTGACGACAATAAAGATAAAAAACAAAAAACAACCATGGATAAAAAGGTGACTAATGATGCTGTTGCCACTATTCGTACACTGGCACAATTGCGCAATCGAAATGTTGCTTTTGCAGAAAAAGCAGTATTCGATGCAGCCACCATGACAGCGCCGGAAGCGCTGAAATCTGGGGTAATTAATTTCATTGCGCAAGATAGGAGTGATTTATTAGCCCAGCTTAATGGGGTATTGGTTACGCAAAATGGGCACCAAATTAAATTAGTTACTACCAATACACAGGTGAAAATAATTGAGCCTGATTGGCGTATGCGATTTTTATTAGTCATCACCGATCCAACCATTGCCTATTTATTATTATTGTTGGGTGTTTATGGCATTTTTTTTGAACTGGTAAATCCGGGTTTTATTGCTCCCGGTGTTATAGGTGCCGTGGCGATATTAGTTGCATTATATGCCTTGCAAATGTTACCCATTAACTATGCTGGTTTAGGTCTAATTCTAGTGGGAATTGCATTTATGGTGGCTGAAGCATTTACTCCAAGTTTTGGTGTATTGGGATTAGGTGGAATGGTAGCCTTTATTGTAGGCTCAATATTGCTCATTGACACAGAGCAGGAAAGCTATCAGATTGCCTGGTCAGCAATTGGGATGATGGCGGTTGTAAATACCTTGATTTTTGTTATGGTACTAAGCATGGTCATCAAATCAAGAAAAAAGCCGATACAACATGGATCAAGCGTATTAATTGGAGCTGAAGGGAGAGCCTTAGGGGCTATCAAGCTGCAAGGACAAGCAGTTATTCACGGGGAAATATGGAGTGTCCATGCCAGACAACCCATAAGTGCTGGTAAACCGATAAAAGTAGTAGCAGCAGATGGTTTGCGATTGGAAGTTGAGGCCATTCAAGGAGAGATGAAATGACTTATTTTATTAGTTTAGTTGTAATTATTGTTCTTATGCTCATGTCGATGTTTCGAGTGCTTCGAGAATATGAACGGGGTGTGGTGTTTATGTTGGGGCGTTTTTGGCGTATCAAAGGACCGGGACTCATCCTCCTTATTCCAGGAATCCAGCAAATGGTGCGTGTTGATTTACGCACCGTGGTGATGGATGTACCCAGTCAAGATGTCATTTCTCGCGATAACATATCGGTACGAGTCAATGCCGTTGTGTATTTTCGTGTAATAGATCCACAAAAGGCAATAATCCAGGTAGAAAATTTCTTAGAAGCCACGAGTCAATTGGCACAAACGACGCTGCGTTCAGTTCTTGGTCAACACGAATTAGATGAAATGTTAGCTGAGCGAGAGCGGCTAAATAGTGATGTACAAAAAATATTAGATGCTCAAACGGATAGTTGGGGAATTAAGGTATCTAATGTGGAAATTAAACATGTAGATCTGGATGAAAGCATGATTCGTTCTATTGCCAAACAGGCCGAAGCAGAGAGGGAACGACGAGCAAAAATTATTCATGCCGAAGGGGAACTGCAAGCCTCTGAAAAACTATTGCAAGCGGCAGAAGTATTAGCAAAAGCACCGCAAGCAATGCAATTGCGTTATTTGCAAACATTAGCGGGTCTTGCCACCGGAGGAAATACTTCAACGATTATTTTTCCTATGCCAATGGATTTGGTCGAGTTATTAAATAAAGCCGTCAAAAAATAATTATATTTTGCTGTAAGGACGTAAACTAGAGCCTGTTTTCAACAGGCCCTACTTTTAAAATGGATTTTAATAGTGTTAATTTGGATCATTTTAGTACTGTTCATAATAGCATTCTTAATGCTATTAAATTTAAATTTTTTTCGCTCCAAATTTGTGTGGCTGCTCTCATTAATTCCACTTTTTTTATTTTTCTATTTCGCTCATTTTATTCCCCGAGTAATGGACGGAACAACGATTTTCTATACGGTAAACTGGTTTCCATTAATAGGCGTATCCATTTCGCTCTGTATTGATGGACTTAGTTTATTATTTGCTTTGCTAATTACCGGTATAGGGACACTAATAGTCATTTATAGCATGCCTTATCTTGAAAATAATAGCTATTTATCCCGATATTTTTGTTACTTATTTGTATTTATGGCCGCAATGCTGGGTGTGGTGCTGGCCGATAATTTGATTACACTCTTTGTCTGTTGGGAAATAACCAGCGTCAGTTCCTATTTGCTCATTGGATTTAATCATGAAAGAGCCGCTGCAAGAAAAGCTGCCTTAAATGCCTTATTAATTACGAGTTCAGGTGCATTATTTTTATTAGCAGGTTTTTTATTAATAGGTATTGTTACACATACTTACTCTATTTCAGAATTATTATCTCAAGGGCATGGGTTTGTTGAAAAAACGTGGTACCCCATTATTTTATTATTGGTATTAATTGGAGCATTTACTAAATCCGCGCAATTTCCATTTCATTTTTGGTTACCTAACGCAATGGAGGCTCCTACACCCATTAGTGCCTACCTTCATTCCGCAACAATGGTACAAGCTGGAGTTTATCTTTTAGCGCGATTTCACCCTGTAATGGCAAGTAGTGCGTTGTGGTTTATTTCCCTGACAACTATCGGCGCTATCACAATGGTAACTGGTGTATTGCTTGCTTTTAAACAAACAGATATGAAATTAATATTGGCCTATACCACAGTAACAGCGATGGGATCACTAGTTTTCTTATTAGGTTCAGATCAAGATGCTGTTATAAAAGCCGCTGTTGCATTTCTCATCTCGCATGCGCTTTATAAAGCAACCTTATTTATGGTAGTAGGTGATATTCAACGTCAAGCAGGGACGCGACAAGTGACTCAAGTTAGTGGGTTATATAAAGCAATGCCCATTACATTTATGGCGGCGGTTGTTGCTGGTGCCTCTATGGCAGGATTACCGCCTTTACTGGGATTTTATGTTAAAGAATTGGTCTATGAAGCAAATTTAGCCGCACCCATTGCTTCATATATACTGACAGCTATGGTCGTTTTTGCCAATATGATGGTTGCATCGTTAGCATTTATCTTGATTATTAAGCCTTTTTTTGGGAAACAAAAACTAAAGAATGTTCTGGAAGCTAACAAAAAAATGTCACTTAATGCGTTAATGCTTGCTGTGTTTACACTCATTATCAGCATTGTGCCATTTATTATTAATAAAGCAATATTGTCGCCAGCGGCGAGCGCCATTCTTGGTCATCCGGTGCTAATGGAACTGACCATGTGGCATGGGTTTACACCATCATTTGCGCTCAGCCTTATTACGTTTTTAGGTGCCGTCATATTGTATTTAAAAAGAGCGCAGATTAAACGGGTACTTAATCTATTTGATGTATTTTCTAAATATAGCCCTACATATGGTTGGCAACAGCTCGTCCGGGGTGTATTAATTATCGCAGACTGGCAAACGAATGTTTTACAATCAGGTAAACAGCGTGTTTATCTGGCTATTGTGTTCGCTACTGTTGCATTGTGCCTGGTTGTAACCTGTATTACTCAACATGCAATTCAAATTAAACTGTTGCTTCCTTCTATTTCTTGGTTGCCCATGTTTTTATTTACATGGATTTTTCTCTCCGCACTTTTTACAGTTTGGGTTGATACTTATATAAAAGGGCTAATTTTTTTAGGAATGTTTGGTTTGGGAGTTGCATTGTTGTTTTTAGTAAATGCGGCTCCTGATGTTGCAATGACACAAGTGTTAGTTGAGACGCTTATAGTCATTATTGTGGTGCTTAATTTATATCGTCAGCCCGCATTGCCAAATATAGTTGCTGAAAAGAATAGCGTACGTCTGATAAATATGACTATTGCAATCACAATAGGAATGTCCATCACATTACTATTGCTCACTATTACTCATCAATACTTCAATCCAGAAATAGGAAATTATTTTTTAAAAAATAGCGTTACTCTGGCGCATGGACGTAACGTAGTGAATGTTATTCTAGTTGATTTTCGTGCATTAGATACTTTAGGAGAAATTATCGTGGTTGCAACAGCAGCAATCGGTATTTATGCCCTGTTAATAACAGATAAAAAAGGTAAAAATTTGTGAAGTCACTTATTCTTCAGACTGCATCAAAATGGTTGCTCCCTATCACGTTACTGTTTTCTATCTGGGTATTATTTAGAGGACACAATTCGCCTGGCGGTGGTTTTATTGGTGGATTAATTGGCGCAAGTGGCTTTGCATTATATTTACTGGCACACGGAGTCAAGGCTCTACGTGGTGTAATTAAAATAAAATTATCTTTGTTATTGGCATTGGGATTCATATTTGGGCTGGTTAGCGGATTAATTTCTTTACTGCAAAATAAGATTTTTCTAACAGGGATATGGATTAATATAAAATTTATTCATATGCAAATTGGTTCCCCCATTTTATTCGATATAGGTGTTTACCTGGTTGTTTTAAGTAGTGTATTGATTATGATGTTAGCTTTAGAGGAATCAACATGAGCGACATGATTTGCTGGCTAATTGGAGGCTTAATCAGTATCAGTATTTATCTAATCTTAAGCCCGCAAATGATGCGTTGGTTGTTTGGTATCGTCATTTTAAGCTCAACAATTAACTTAGTAATTTTTGTTGCAGGGCGCTTATACTCTCAAAATCCTGCATTTATTCCTAAGGAAGGGCAAACTTCTGATACCTTGTTAGCCAATCCCTTACCGCAGGCACTTATTCTCACAGCAATTGTCATTGGTTTTGGATTGCTTGCCTTTGCCTTGGTACTTGTACGCAAAGTTTGGCGTACATTTGACACCACAAATTTGGATTTGCTAGGCCATTCAGAAACCAGGAACTCCAAGACAGTGGAGGATGAGGCGTGAATTGGTTACCCCTTTTGCCATTATTGACCTGTTTTTTTGTTGTGATATTAAATTGCTTATTTTGGCACTATTCATTGTTACAAAAATCCGTTCATCTAATAGGCGCAATTTTATTATTATGTGTCACTGGTTTGCTTTTTTACGTTGTCTCATTTCAGGAGATATTAGTTGTTCAATTGGGTGGATATAAAGCACCATTTGGTATCACTTTTGTAATTGATAGATTAAGCGCCATTATGTTACTCATTACCGGAATCATTGGGTTTTGTGTCTCGATTTATGCCACTCATGATATTAAAACTGTGCATCAAAAATCAGGTTTCTACCTTGCTTATTGGATATTATTGATGGGAATATGCGGGGCTTTTTCAACCGGTGATTTATTTAATCTTTATGTCTGGTTTGAGGTCATGCTGATTGCTTCATTTGTATTATTGGTATTAGGTAATCATAAAATGCAATTAGACGGTGCAATGAAATACGTTAGTTTGAATCTTGTTGCAACCATTTTAATGTTGTTAGCAATTGCTATGCTTTATGCAATGGTAGGTACGCTTAATATGGCTGATTTGGGAATGAAACTTAAAGCGTACCCTTTAACGGGTACAGTAACTACTGTTGTTCTTTTATTGGCAATAGCGTTTGCCATTAAATCTGCTTTATTTCCGTTGTTTTTTTGGCTCCCAGCGTCCTATCATACAACGAATGCCACGACCGCAGCTATTTTTGCAGGCATGCTCACTAAAGTGGGGGTTTATGCACTGATACGATTAACAACACTAATCCTCCCGGATAGCCATTATATTTTATCACTATTATTATTTGTCGCCGGACTTACCATGTTAACGGGTGTATTAGGTGCCGCTTCAGAATTCCATTTCCGACGACTTTTGTCATTTCATATCATTAGCCAAATTGGGTATATGGTAATGGGACTGGCAATTTACACTTCATTTGCACTAGCAGGCACTATATTTTATATTGTTCACCATATTATTGTTAAAACCAATTTATTTTTGATTAGTGGCATTTGCTCCAAAATAGGAAAAACATCAGATCTTCGTAAGCTAGGGGGCTTTTATAAACAATATCCCTATTTGGCAATACTCTTTTTTATTCCTGCTTTTTCCTTAGCCGGAGTGCCGCCTTTTTCTGGATTCTGGGGAAAGTTAATCTTATTAAAAGCAGCTTTAAATTCCTCTCATTATATTATTACAGCAATTGCACTATTGGTTAGCTTATTAACCCTATACTCAATGACTAAGATATGGACGCAAGTATTTTGGAAAGAACAATCATCGCGCGCGCCGTCACTGGAGTCATTTGGCACTATAAAATTATTTTTTACTTTATTCCCTGTTATCATCCTTGCAGTGATGACACTTACCATTGGTCTCTTTCCTCAGCCAGTATTTAAAATAATGCTGCAAGCGGCTGAACAGATACTCCATCCAGAATGGTATATTCATGCTGTGCTAGGAGTCGAAAAAGGATGAATACTCTATTTATAAAATTGATCTTAATTATAAAATTTATGCTATTTTTTATTTGGAAAATTTTAACCGCAAATCTGCGTGTAGCATATGACGTCATCACGCCGCGTTATCGAGCAAAACCAGGTGTTATTGCAATTCCGCTGGATTGTAAGACGGACATCGAAATTACTTTATTGGCTATCATTATATCCCTTACACCTGGCACCCTGGCATTAGATGTATCTTCCGACAAGAAAAAACTATATATTCATGCGATGTTTATTACAGATAAAGATAGACTAATTGCTGATATAAAAAATCATTTTGAGAAACCTATACTGAGAATATTAACATGAACATTCAGCATATAGCATGGTATCTTTCTTTATCACTCGTCATGTTGTCTGTAGTCTTTTGCTTTATTCGTATCATTATTGGCCCGATTTTACCTGATCGAGTGGTTGCATTAGATTTAACAGCAAATTTGCTGATTTCATTTATCGCCATTTACAGCGTTATTACAAATCAACCTGTTTACATTGACGTTGTTATTGCACTGGCGCTTATAGTTTTTCTGACAACGGTTGCATTTGCAAATTTAATTGTATGGCAATCATACAGAGAAAAAAAGAAAATAAATAAGGAGATTTTGTAATGAATATATTGAATACTGTTTGCATGCTAATTGGCTCATTATTCATATTAATTGCTGCGATTGGAGTTTTACGCATGCCGGATCTTTTAATGCGGATGCATGCGGCAACGAAAGCAGGCACTTTAGGCACAGGGCTAATATTGATTGGGGTAATTTTTCATTTTCAAAAATGGAATGTCGCAATTGAAGCGTTTATTACCATTCTATTTATTTTTATTACCGCACCAATTGCATCACACTTATTAGCAAGAGCCGCTTATTTTCGTGGAGTTAAACTGGCAAAAATCACAATCACTGATGAGTTAAAAGGTTATTACGATCGAAAAATATCATAACTCTCAATGCGGATATTGCACAATTTACTGATTGCGAAAATTAGTATCGCTGGTCATTAATGGTGGGCAGTACATGTAAAAAACGAACAAGTTGATTACTAAATTTAAGGATAAATAACTTATGCATCAATTTCAAAATATCTTATTTGTAAGCTATGGAATGCGCGATGAGATGGATGGATTAAAACAAGCTCTTAGTCTTGCAAGAAATAATCACGCTGCACTTAAAATTTTAATCGTATGTCCAGAGCTTCCAAGTAGTCATGAAGAGTATAGAAAGTCGTATGAAGAATTTCTGAAAGAGCGGATGGAGCAATCTATTCAGGCTACTAAAACTGTATTAAAGATGAAAGAAAAAGAGCCGCAAATCTCTATTCAAATTGATTGCGGTACCGTTCCTGCAGTACGTATTATTCGCCATGTATTACGCAGCGCCCATGACTTGGTAATTAAAGAAGCAGAGCCCAAGAAAGGAGGCAAAGGGTTTGAGGCATTGGATTTGGCCTTATTGCGCCAATGCCCCTGTCCTGTATGGCTATGCCGCCCCATTAAGCACTCACGTGACAACATCAAAGTCGCCGTAGCTATTGATCCTGAAAGTGAAGAACAAGTAGGCCGTGACCTTGCGTTAAGGCTCTTGCAGCTTTCCAGGGCACTTGCAGACAGTTGCAGTGGTGAATTGACCATCATTTCCTGCTGGGCTTATCCGTATGAAGATTATCTAAGTGATAGAGTCTTTATCAAAATATCCAAAAAAGAGTTAAACGAAATAGTCTTACAGGCCCAAACAGAACACTTATTAGCATTAGAAGCGCTGATTAAAGAAGGCAATATCAGTGACCGCTATCAAATTCAGCATGTTAAGGGTCGCCCAGAGCAAAGGATACAAGAGATTATTGAAGAGAAAAAAATCGATGTATTGGTTATGGGTACTGTGGCGCGTACTGGGATACCTGGCTTTATTATAGGCAATACGGCCGAGAGTGTCGTACAGCAATTAAGTTGTTCCTTACTGGCGTTAAAGCCTAATGGTTTTATATCACCTGTTACAGCTTATTAGACTAAATGATCCCAGCTGAAGTATAGAATCCATTAATGAGGACAGGCAGCAGATGACCAAGATTGTATCGTCTGTTGCAATAGAGGCTGATATTTTGCTTGTGCCTGAAATTACTCGGGTAATGTTTTAGCGAAGCAGCTTAATTTTCTAGGTCGCGCGGATGCTGGGGTATTGTTGAAGTGTACGTTTACCTACTTATTTTAAGAGAGATTCAAGTTTTATTCATCAGTCTTTATTGAAGTGTTTTCTGATAATTCCAGAATTAGTTCAACTGCATGTGTTGCTGCATCATGAAACGGCCGAAAAATGACATCAACACCTGCGGTTTTTAATAACTCTATTTCAGAAGTATAATGCGCGGTTACTGCGATTCGGCTGGGAGTTTTAGCTTGTCTTAACGCTTCAGTCAAAATAATTCTTGGATCGTGATGAGTTACTCCAAGCTGGTGATGTGGAATGGTACAAATAATCCATTTTACGTGATTTAAAGGCAAGGAAGTAACAAACTCAATATCGCAAGCATCGCCATAGATTGCATCATGCTCCTTAACTTCCCACTCCCTGACTTCATCAGGATTAAAATCAACTGCCAGTACATTCAATTTGTTTTCAATTAATAATTTTGCAATTGCTTTACCAAAACGTCCTAACCCGAAAATGACGACATCATAATTGTTTTGGTTCTTTGATGGATCTGTTTCTATCTTTTCTCGATAGGGGATTTTGCGCTCAAAAAGGGATAAAACGGGTTTTAACCAATGATAAAGAGTTTGTGAATAAGTAATCATATATACTGAAAGAGCAATGGTAATCAAACCAACAAGTGTGACTAATCCTAAAGAAGCCGTTGAAACATGGCCTAAGGTGACCCCCATTGCCATAAATACCAATGAGAATTCACTGATTTGAGCGACAGTCAGTCCCGCTAAAAATCCTGTACGCTTGCGATACCCCATTGCTCCCATGATGGCTAATACAATGATGGGATTTCCAATGAGGACAAATAAAGAGAGCACGATTGCTGGAGTTATTTGAGCTCCAAGTTGGTTTAAACTCAATTGAGAGCCTAAGGCAATAAAGAAAAAAAGTAATAAGAAATCACGCAACGAAGAAAGTCTTGCAGCAATGGTGTCTCTGATGGGTGTTGAGGCCAAGGAGATACCTGCAATCAGTCCGCCTAACTCTTTGCTAAAGCCAAAATAACTGCCTAAAGTTGCCATTAATGCTGCGAAGGCTATGGCAAAAATAATCAATAACTCTGGCGAATGAGCCATACGATTGACTAAAGGATTAGCCAGATAACGGATGAATAGACCAACAAGAGTTAAAAGCGTTGTACCGTATATAAAGATCATAGCAATATGCGTTGTAAAGCCAACCCCGTTTTCCTGACTACCAATACCAAAGGCAGATAAGGTTATCATGGCCAAAACAACTACCAGATCTTGCACAATGAGAAACCCAATCGCAATACGGCCATGAAGTGAATCTACTTCATGTTTATCTGAAAGCAATTTCACAATAATGATGGTACTCGAAAATGTCAGCGCAACAGACACATAAAGTGCAGTGACTGAATCCATACCTAGGCCTTTGGCAATAAAAAAACCAATCAAGGAAGTAAAAAGGACTTGTCCAAGGCCTGTAGCCAAAGAGACTAATCCTAATGTTTTAATTAAATGGAGATCCAGTTTCAGACCAACAAGAAAAAGCAATACAGCAATCCCTAATTCAGCCAATAATTCAATGTGTTCATGGGACTGTACAATCCCCAAAAAACCAGGACTTACGAGGATGCCTACTACGATAAATCCTACAATCATTGGCTGTCGAAGCAGCAGACAGATAAAACCTACAATGGTTGCCATCATAAGAAGAGAGGTTAACTCATAAAAAGGAGACGTATGTATTAATGACCAATCCATCATAGAACCCCATCACCATAGCCAGCATTTTCTCCGGCACTGACATGGCGTATAACATTTATTCTTAAGCGAAGTTGTTTTTCAATTTCAATCACAGCGAAAAATGTCGCGCCGGTTATAATGATAAGTACCCCATCCCAAAAGGGGATGCTTTCAGTGACAAATATTGTTTGCAATGGAGAGAAATAGGTTATTGCAAACTGTGCAACAGTAATTACGATAACTGCCATCCAAACTACTTTTGTCCCTTGAACTGCTTTCCATGTGAGAGATGTGCTGTAAATATTACGAATATAAAACAGATGGAAAATTTCCAGTACAACCAGTGTGTTCAGTGCAATTGTGCGTGCCAGCTCAAGGGAATAACCACGATCAAGCGCATAAAAATAGAGCCCAAAAACACCACAGATAAATAGAATCGAAACCAGAATAATATGCCATACTAAACTTCCAGTTAGCAGAGATTCATTCCGAGGACGCGGTGGACGATGCATGGTTCCTTCTTCCGTTGGTTCAAAAGCCAGAGCAATCCCCAATGTGACCGCAGTAATTAAGTTAATCCATAATATCTGGATCGGTGTGACGGGTAAGCTGAGGCCAAAAAGTAACGCCAAAATAATGGTCATTGCTTCGCCTGCATTCGTGGGTAAGGTCCAGCTGATGACTTTTTTAAGGTTGTCATAAACGGTACGGCCTTCACGAACAGCGGCCACAATGGAAGCAAAATTATCATCTACTAATACGAATTCCGCTGCCTCTTTGGCCACTTCACTACCTTTTCTCCCCATGGCAATTCCTGCATCCGCCCGTTTTAACGCAGGGGCGTCATTGACCCCATCACCAGTCATAGCCACAGTCATGCCATGCGATTGTAATGCCATGACAAGCCTTAGTTTATGTTCAGGGCTTGTGCGGGCAAAAATATCAGTTACCAATACAGCACTCCTGAGTGTCGCATCATCCATGTTATCTAAATCAATACCGGTTAATACGTTATCCAAATTGTTAAGTCCTATTTGCCGACCTATTGCAATCGCCGTACTGGCATGATCCCCTGTAATCATTTTGACCTGAATACCGGCTGTATGGCATTGTGCTATTGCCGCAATAGCCTCAGGTCTCGGAGGATCAATTAGTCCAACCATCCCAAGTAAAGTCAAATTGCCCTCAACATCAGCGAATTCCAAAACGGTATGCTCTTGCTTTATTTTTTTGACTGCAAAAGCCAGCACCCGCTGTCCTGTTGCTGCTATCTGCTCTATTTGTTTCTTCCAGTAAGCCTCATCTAACGGCTGTACTTCATTCCCATTGGTTTGTTGATTCTGGCACATCTTCAAAATTTGCTCAGGGGCTCCTTTAACAAAGATTACCGCATGGTTAAAATGATCATGATGCAAGGTGGCCATGAAGCGATGTCTGGCATCGAAAGGAATCAAATCTGAACGTACCCAGGATGTGTTTTCTTCTTGTAGAACAAGTCCTGTTTTACTGGAAAATGCAAGTAAGGCGCCTTCCATAGGATCACCTTCCACAGTCCAGTTCCCTTCCTGTTCATGAAGTGCGGCATCATTACAAAGCATTGCAGCACGCGCGAGTTTCTTAAGCAAAGGCTGCTCGTTACTATCAATTACTTGTTCGTTTAAAGTAATTGTTCCTTTAGGTTCATACCCGATACCATCCAAAGTAAACAAATCATCACTGGTTAAAACAGTGGATACCATCATCTCGTTAAGAGTCAGGGTACCAGTTTTATCGGTACAGATAACCGACACTGAGCCCAATGTTTCAATAGCGGGAAGACGACGCACAATGGCGTGTCGTCGCGCCATCGCCTGCACACCAAGGGCTAATGTAATTGAAAGGACCGCTGGAAGACCTTCAGGGATTGCCGCAACCGATAAACCAACCATGACCATAAACAATTCACCAAACGGGTGATGTTGAACAAAATAACCATAAGCAAGAAGCAGTGTTGCAATCAATAAAATGAATAAAGTGAGCCATTTTGCAAACAGGCCCATTTGTATGACTAATGGCGTGGTTAATGACTCTACTTTTGATAATAGTCTGCTAATGTGTCCAATTTGGGTAGAAGAGCCGGTGGCTACAACAATGCCTTTGCCCTGGCCATTAGTTACTAAGGTTCCGCTAAAAGCCATGCAGGTTCGGTCACCTAATGGCACATCACTTGGGACAGGATGAATGTGTTTTTCAACAGGAATGGATTCGCCAGTTAAGATAGCTTCCTGAACCGTCAAACCATGGGATTTTATTAAGCGTACATCAGCAGGAACTTTATCTCCTGCTTCGAGCAAAATAATATCGCCTGGTACAAGAGCTTCACCGGCAATACTCATTCGTTCTCCATTCCGTAATACGGTGGCAGTAGGAGATAGCATTGTTCGAATCGCATCCAGGGCTTTTTCCGCTTTTCCTTCCTGGATAAAGCCTATCAAGGCATTGATGAGGACAACGGCTAGAATAACGGCAGTATCTACCCAGTGTTGCAAGAAAGA
Organism: Legionella sp.; assembly: GCA_030694525.1. GTDB lineage: Bacteria > Pseudomonadota > Gammaproteobacteria > Legionellales > Legionellaceae > Legionella. Next base: position 20,891 of record JAUXYG010000042.1, read on the forward strand.
AGTCACCAGAGCAGCACCTAATAACACATAGATAAGTATGTTGTGAAACTGGAGTAAGAATCGAAAAAAAGAACTTTTTCTTTGGGGTTCCGGTAAGCGATTAAGACCATAAACCTTCAATCTGTTTTGAGACTCCTCCTTGCTTAGACCAAATTCTGTGGTATGTAGTGTTGCAAGAATTTTTTCTGTGGACTGCTCATGCCAGCATGGTTTTGAAATGATGTGTTGTTGTTCTGCCATGATACTCTTTTCCCTGATTAATAAGCGTTTACCGGCGAAATAAAGCCAAGTGGTTTTAATGCGAGTAAAGAACAGTCAATTTTCTGCAAGATATTTTCTGCTGTATTACCAATAATAAATCCTGATATTCCAGTGCGTGCGACCGTACCCATTACCAGAATATCGATTTTTTTATGGGTAATGATTGAGGGAATGACTTCCTCTGGTTGTCCTTTTAGATGTTCAATTTGGTATTCTCCAGGAATTTGCGATCGCTTAATCAACTCGCGTAGCAATAAGTCATGAGCCTGTTGTTCTTCAACAATCATTTTCTCGAGTTCGTCTTCAGAGATTTTTATCCAGACGCTATCTCGCAAATAATTTTCAAGTATGAGCTCCCAGCAAGAAAGAATGCTTAGTTTCCCCTGATAAAGGGTGTTCAATGAATAAGAAAGCTCCAGTAAGTAAAGCGACAGATCTTGTGCCACAGGATCTTCATCTTTAGGATCGACAGCGACCGCTATTCGAATATCTTGTAGGGTGTGTTTCAGAGGACGATAAAGAAATAAGGCACAGGGGCATTTGCGCAATAACTCCATATCTATCGCTTTAAACCCTTTCATGCCCTCTGGTGTTTCAGCTGCTTTAATGAGAAGGTCATGAGAATTTATAAGAACATGGCGAATGATTCGGATATCAGGTGTAATGCCACTATCCACTTCAATGTGGATGGGGATTTTCTTTTTAGAGAACTTAAGCTTTGATTTTGCCAATTGAATGGCTTTATTCATTTTGTCAATCAACGATTCTTCATATGAAACTTTGTATTCACTAAGTGCGTTGGGAAAAGGAGGGCCGATAATTAAGATACGAAGTTGTGCTTCGTTCTTAGAAGCTAATTTTATTGCCAATTGTAAGGCTTCTGTTTCGTCCCTAATACCGTGGCTGACAAATAAAATATTATGGAATCGGTGCATTACTTATTCCTCCTTGAAAGGTTGGGACCCAATAGCTTAGGGGACTTGTATATAATTGCTTACATATACTGTCCGCCATTTACATCAGATTGGCGTCGGTGATTAAACCTCATGCAGGCGATGCCAAAAAAGGTATCCTGAATTATCCTAAGCGCCCAATCGGTATTGCTGAAATTATAGTATTTAATACTTCTTTATGCACATCAGTGCCAAAAATATAGATTGTTAAAATGGTGACGTACTCAAACACGCATTTCACGGAAGGATATTTTAGCTACTTTATTGGCATTATTATGAAAATCGCACATGGGTTAGGTTATATCTATCCACAATAAATTTTATCTCTTGCTACCATTCAGGTATCTTTTCAATATCAACGCTGGTATCAACTGTATTGCTGACAAAGTCCCTAGCTTGGGATGTTGAACAGGAATCATAAATCCCGTGACCTGTTTCCCCTGCCCAGTGTATTAATCCTTCCCTTAAAGTGGATGCATCCGAAAAAACAGCGAAAGGCGTCACGGCTTTACATCTTGCTGCTGCTAAGGGTCAGGTAGATGTAGTCCACTATTTACTAGAAACCACTGAGCATCTAGTGGATATTCATGCGCAAAATAAATCAAATAAAACCCCATTAATGCTGGCTTATGAGCAAGGTTTCAGGGAAATATCGTTACTTTTATTGAGGCATCATGTAGATATCGGTGCTTTATTGTCCTCTAAAGGTTAGGTTACTCCTACAAAAGATATTCTGCAAAACAATTGGAATTAAATGAAACGTTCCTTTTTGCTCAAGCATTGCAAAGGAACTTCAACTATGGGACTGTTTGTTCCAAAGCGTAAAGAGCGTGAAGAGGATGATGAAGAAGAGCAACGGCTTAATAAAAAAACTAACAAAAAATGATTATAGCTGCCTTTTATTTGGGAAAGAGCCCGAAATAGCCAAATAGCCCCGATTTTTTTATAGGTTCTAATCGTGCGCTCGAAGGGACTCGAACCCTCGACACCTTGGTTCGAAGCCTGATCTCATACACCTTGTTGTTGGAGTCCCTTTGCTCGCTTACCAATCAATATACTAATACGTTTAGGGATTTTTGCTTGAGGGTGTTTATCCATTACTTGCTCAAGAACACGCTCTTTATAAGTTAAAATAAGTTCTCGGATATCTTTCATTCGTTGAGTAAATGACCCTTTTTTTATTCCTAGCTCCTCCTCAAGAAGAGTAAACTGATTTAAGCCCATTTGTGCAAAATTATATCGGTCTCCAATTCTAAAAGAGAAATCTTTGTGTAAGTTTTCATAGATTGATGTGCATAGAAGATCATAAAATGGTGCTAGTTCATTTTTGTTGTTAATTAACAATAATGAAATATTTTTAGAGTGGCTGTCGTTATTTCCAATGAGCAAATTAAAACACACCCAAGAGAGAAATTCCTGCAACGCATGAATACGTTTAGTTGCCGTGACATGGTTAAGTAATAGTTCATAATTTTTCTTGATACTTGGCCCGCCTTTAAACTCGTATTTTGTCTCGCTTATTACTCCCTGGGCTTGACAAAAATCTTGTTGATGCAGTCTGTGCACTACATCTTGCTTGTCTTTTATGCGATCGTATCGTTCCGTTATAAACAAGGGATAAGTACCTTCTAAAATGTCACAAGGAGCTACATCAAGGCCAATAGCGCGAGCTAATTCCATACAGTAAAATTCATTATATACAGATTCTTTAATACCATGGCGAAGAATGGGTGTTTTAATGATGTGAGTAGTTGGTGCTCCATGAGTGGGCAAAAATATATTTCCTTCCTTTAAAATTGCGGCAAATTTGTCTTGGGCTCCAGCTAGAGAAAGATATCCAGGTTCCATCTGAGACACCACTTCAGCAATAGATTTTTTTTTTCTTATTGCCTCATAAATTTCATCTATATTTATTTTTTTCATACGCGCGCTATCGGGCTTATATGAAAACGCCTCATTTGCAGTAATAATAACCGCTCCAGCGCAGTCTTGGCCAAAGCGCTCTAAAAATTCGAATGATCCATGAACATTATGATCGCGTTCCAATGTGTCACGCACATCACCTTCAGGAAGAAGATTTTCAAAAAAAGACAGCGTAATCTTATTGTTATAAGTTTGATTAGAGAGAGGCATAGCCAAACTTAAGGGAAAGCTATTTTGGCCAATTTGCCACTGTGTATCATAAGAAAAAGAAGAAACCAGGTTTTCATCCCGCGAAAAAACGCCTACACGCTGATTTTCGTAAAAAACATAAAGAGATTTCATGGTTCCATCTCAAGTATAATTTTAAAGCCTAAAACTTTAGACATTTTTAAAATTGTGGATAGCTGAACATCAGATTGGCCCAGTTCAATGCGGCTAATACCATTATGAGAAAGATTACAAAAAGCAGCCAAAGATTTTTGGGTTATGTTCAACTGATGCCGCCGTTTTTTAAGAACTTCTGCTAATTTTTCTGCGTTATCAATAATATTTTTATCCATAAGCCAAACCTCACATTCTTATTATAATGAGAATTATAGTGAATTTAGGCTATTTTGTAAATATTTCTTATTATAATGAGAATTTATAGTATTAGAGTCTATTACTTACATAAAATACCCTTAAAGTGAGAATTAAAGATGCAAGATGCAAGATGAAAGCATGGTCCCTGAGTGATCCTGCCCTGACTAGTCGGACATCCAGCTAAGAGAGTAAAAATCTAAAGCAGAGGTGAATAATGAACAATAAAAAACCAGAACAGCAACTAGTTAGAAGAAAACATAGTCCCCAATTTAAAGATCAAGCGCTTGAAGGAATAGCTAGAGACGGTGTTCGTCAGGTAGCTAAAGATCTTGGGCTATTAAAGCTATTTTTGATAATGAGAAGTCACGAGCCGGCTCGCTTCGGATTACTAAACGGTTAAATAATGAAGGTGAGTCAGTAAGTAGACATCGAGTTGCTAAAATCATGCGTTCAAACGGATGGCGTGTGTGTGCTGCGAAGAAATTAAGGCAACAACGAATAGTAATCCTCAACTACCTGTCGCACATAATTTATTAGAATAAAATTTTTCAGCATTCCAACCTAATGAAAATGGGTTAGTGATATCAGGATGGCTCTACCTTGCTGTTGCTATGGATTTAACGACTTCATTCGATGATAGGTTATAATTTGCCGGAATTATTTGAAGTTAAAGAAGTCGCTTAGCAAAGTGTCCGTTTTTTCGGGCAAGATCACTTTATCGGCTCATTCAATACATTGTTCAATTGAAGCATCGGGATCAATAGAAGCAATATCCAGGGACACCGTAACTTCATTATTGAACTATAAGTTCAGCAAAATCTTTTGCAAACGTTCATCGTCTACGTGGGATACTGGTGCCATCATCTCCGGAGTCGCACCCAACCACATTTTTTCTTTCGTGTCTACTGCAACCACCACCCGAAATATTCTTTAAATCATCGGTATTAATTTTTTCTTTAACTTGTTTTTTTGAAGACACTTTTGAGGATTTTTTCATGGTTTTACTCCAAACAAGAAATACTCCCTAATTATAGCCTATATTTGTACTTCAAAATCGAGGTAGCGGGAACATTAAAAAAGGTTATGACCTAGACACATCCAATTATCTGAAACTTGTGATAAAAGTGCCACTAGTTAAAACATATAGTAATTCGCTAGTCACCTATTTTTTATCTAATATTCTCTACAGCCTTTAAGGTTCATGATCTACTATGACTTAAGGAGAGCAGGATGGTACGGAACATCAATTAGAGAAACAATCAAAGCTGAACCATCAATTAAAACAATATTTGGATTATTTAGAACGGCAGTATGTACCTCAAAACTCATCAAAAAAATCTTTATCTGATGTTTTAACTGAGAGCAAGACTCACGATTCGCTATAATTTAAGAATACAAGGAAACCTTAGGAGGACATTATAACTCATGAAATCCACGTGGTTCCACACCCTAAAGGATGGGGGGCCATTAAAAAAGCTTAATATTCAAAAAATTATGTTGTGCCAGGGGGAAGTTGCACCTGGATGCCTTTTTAACCCAAATAGTGCAAAGGATCCACGCGGTGCGGTTTTTACTGGAGCAGGGGTTGCAAGAGTCGGTAAAATAGAAAGAAAGATTGGGCAAGTATGTGGTGTTAAATATGGATAGAATAGGGTTTTTTTGATATTAGTCACTTATCGAGAACAGTTAGGCTGAAGTTCTTTTTCTTATTATGGAGTAGGGTGTTACAAATTACTACATTTTAACATAAAAACCAAGTCGTCTCTCTTTCTTGATCATAATTAACTTATTGATTTATATAGGAAAAATGGTGCGCTCGGAGGGACTCGAACCCCCGACACCTTGGTTCGAAGCCAAGTACTCTATCCAGCTGAGCTACGAGCGCGATGGGGTGTGGTTTTGTAGGTAAATTACTCTGTTTGTACTTGCTAAGTAGTACTAAAATGGTGGGCCGTATAGGATTTGAACCTATGACACAGAGGTTAAAAGCCTCCTGCTCTACCAACTGAGCTAACGGCCCATTACAGGGTATTCATTTTCTACAACTTACTTACAAACTGTTGGTATCAGTTTTTTAAACTGGTGGGCCGTATAGGATTTGAACCTATGACACAGAGGTTAAAAGCCTCCTGCTCTACCAACTGAGCTAACGGCCCTAAAGAGGCTGAAATCATACCGTATTAGCGTAGAAATTCAAGTGTTTTTATGGATTATTTTATTATTAATACTTAGGTGCACGCTAAACCCTGTTTTTAATAAGGGCATTCTGTTTAATATTGGTCAAATTCTCTTCGGTAGCCAAAATCTGCCAATTAGCTGCACTGAGTTTATTCTTTAGCAAAGACAAATCGTTACGCGGGGTTAGTATAAGAATGATATCAGCACCTAATGCACCACATCCTTTAATGGCTAATACTTCAGGGTACGTTTTAAGCAAATTTATAAAATTTAGACTGTGGGACGCAATCAGGTTCAATTGTACCAGGCTGTTGTGATAATCATTGATACATTTGATGATTTGTTCTTCATTGCACTGGTCAAAAGCGTTTTTTGCCTTATCCACTATCGCGGATAGTTCGCTTATGGAGTCAGGAAGAACAGCATCCTGAAGATGATGATGGGTGGCAAGTTTTACACCTGTATGCAGAAGAATGAACGACAGATTTTCAAATGGCCAGTCGTAGGAAAGTATGTTGTTTTTCCCTTTATTAATATAAACGCAGCCATTTTGAGATTGCGCTATGACATCATATCCACTTGGCCTTAGTCCTTTGCCTGACCAGGATGATTTATAATAAGCCTGAAGCATATCACTCATAGCTGGCTCATGATGAGTTAAATCACAATGGGCTAAATAAGCTCCTAAAAATTGTGCACTTGAAGCTCCAAGTCCACCTTGTCCCTTATAGGGATCGGAAAAAACAAGTCCTGACTTGTGACCATTTGCATGCCACCATGATCCAGCAGGCGATTCCTGATGAATATTGGTTAAACCAGGTTTACTTGTAAGTTCTAATTCAAAGCAGGGGCTGGTAGTGAGAATTATGGCTGAGGCTTCAGCTACAGCAGCATATTCACCTAATAAAAAAGTTTTGGCAGGAATGTTCCATTTCATGCAGTAACCTCTGCTTGCCTGATTTCTGCTAGTAAAACTTTTGCGTGATTTAAACTGATTCTTTTATTTAAGTCCAGCCATTCCTGTAATCGCACTTTGAGTAATGGCATTTCAAATTCATTAGCTCCTGCTACAAGCAAAAGGTTATCAATATGTAATTTCATATGCCCCTGAATAATCCCTTCTGTACACAGCGCGGTAAGTGCTCCAAGATTTTGCACCAAGCCAACTGCCGCTATCACTTGTGACAGCTCATTAGCCGAATGTACGTCTAACATACGCAGACACATTTTAGCCGTAGGATGAATTGAGGTAACACCACCCACAGTTCCAACAATTAATGGAGCTGACAAAGTTCCGGTTAAAATATTATCTTTAAAACGCCAACGTGTGATTGCCTCATATCTACCTGATCGCGCAGCATACGCATGAATACCTGCTTCGACGGCTCGCCAGTCATTACCGGTTGCAATTAAAACGGGATCAATACCATTCATCACTCCTTTGTTATGAGTGGCTGCGCGGTAGGGATCCATTTCAGCAAATAGGGAAGCCTCCTGAATTTTATGACCTAATGACGGGTCTATATTATGAATGCGTACCTGGGCTGATGTAATCTTTTGATCGTTTAAATTGGACAAGATACACATAGTGACTTTTTCACCGGTGAGCTGCTCTATGGGTTCTTTTAAATACTCCAGAACCTGATTGATGATGTTTGCACCCATCGCATCGCAACTGTTCATGGTGAGGTGAATTATTACCATTGTTTTACCATCATCACGCGGAAGTTGGCGTAGGTGTAAATCCACTACTCCGCCTCCGCGTTTGACCATATTTGCTGCAACGTCTTCATTTGCTTTTTGAATTAAATACAGTTTGTTTTCTGCAAAAATATGTGAAAATCTGGTGAAGTTGACTACTTCAGCTAATTGAATTTGGCCTAATATACAATCACCCTCAATCCAGGTGGTTATGTCGCCTTGCTGTCTTATCCATTTTGCAGATTTCGATAAGGCCGCAATGATAGAGGTCTCTTCAACGGCCAGGGGTATGACATAATCACGGCCATTGATATTGAAATTGGTAGCTACACCAAGGGGTAATTGAAAATAACCGATCACATTTTCAATTAATTTATCTGCAAGATCCATATTATGGATCCCGCCTTGCTTTAGGAAGTTCATATCCTCTTGAGTGAGTGCACCTAAACTCAATAATCTCTCAAATCTTTGTTCCCGAGATAGTTTTGAAAATCCAGTGAATAATTCATCGGCATTGGAAGCTATAGACATGCCTTCTCCTTTAATGCATCAAGTGTTGGACTGCCGGTACAAAACATGGCGGTTTTTAATTCATATTCAATAATATTCATTTTTTGCCAAACGTCTTCGGTAGATAATAAAGCCGCTTCTAACATGGGTTTCGCGAACCCTACGGTAGTGGCACCTAAAGCAACTAATTTAGCTGCATCCAGGCCGTGTCGCACACCACCAGATCCCCAAACTTCAAAATTGGGGTTTATTATTTGCGCGTTAATGACGCTTTGAACGGTATCAATTCCCCAGTTTCTAAATGTTGTTGCTGTTTGATGTCGAATGGGATCATTCGTGGCGCGATGTCCTTCTATTCTTCCCCAATGCGTGCCTCCTACACCGCTTACATCAACGGCTGCAACACCTGTTTGATTGATGCGTTGAAGCGTTTGTTGTGAAAAGCCACAACCTGTTTCTTTTAAAATAATGGGTACTGGGAGAGCAGTTACTAATTGATCTAATGCTTCCCAACATCCTTTAAAATCAGTGGTGCCTTCAGGCTGAATAGCTTCCTGTAGCGGGTTGCAATGAATGATAAGAGCCTGGGCAGATAGGGCATCAATCAGTCGTAAAATTGCAGCGGCAGGAGTTGTTATTATTTGAGCTAGGCCAATATTACTAAATAGGGCGACATCAGGAAATTTTTTGCGCAGAGGTGCCCATTCAAAAGCGGCATTTTTATCGGTTAATTCCCGTCGTTGTGACCCTACACCCATGGCCCATCCCGTTTGAGAGCAAGCCTCCATAAGCCTAAAGTTTATATCGGCTGCATGTTCATGGCCTGCGGTCATGGAGCTGATAATAAATGGGGTGTTTACATTTTGGCTAAACCGGGTACTTTTGATGGAAATATCATTAAAATTAATATCGGGCATGGCTTCATGGATTAAATGAAGGGCGTCAAAAGGGTTTAATTCACTGCTTTGATTAGCCGGCATTAGGGCAAGTTCGATGTGATCACGTTTTCTTTGCTCAAACTGGCTGTAGTCGTTTTTCATTCCAGACTCTAAAAGATGAAAAAATTTGTAACAACTTTATCATAAAGCATGTATTCAAACCATATAGAAAAGGGTTTATGGAATACGCCTTTAACATGATTTTCTCTCTATGTTAAAGGCGATATATGATTACCAGCGATAACGCCAATTATAGCCTGGTCTGTAGTAATAGCGATGATTATAGTAAGGGCGGTAATACGGACGATAGTATGGTCGGTAATAGGGTCTGTAGCTGCGATAATGTCTGTTAATGAACGCCATTTCGACAACTGGAGTTAGGGATACTGTTGTATTAATTTCCCTAGGGGTCGCATTGGCGGGGGATATGAACAGTAATCCACCAATAAGTAAGGTAAATCCTGCTGCATATTTTATTGCACTGGTACATTTGTCGATACACTTATCCATTTGTATACTCCAAAAATACTTTTGTACTAGCTTAAAGTATAGTTTAATTTTGCATCAATTGATTGTTTATTGAGCACTATTTGTTGGTGAGAGTTAATTTGGTGGCAAGGATTGTTAAATTTTGTTTAGGATTTGACATTGTTTGACGGTTGATTTGTTCGTAATTTGGGTTTAGCAAATTGGGAATGTTCCATTTGAAGAGATAACTGGATCCCGCGAACAAGTCGCGGGACGTAGGACTTTGTTATCTCGGGACATAGGACTTGCTTTCAGGGACATAGGACTTTTGCTTTAAGGGAATAAATCGTAATATTGGTATTTTCAGTTAATCACAATTTGAGCTGTCATAAGTAATTATAAGGTGTTGTTATTAGGATACCCCGATAGAGGTATTCAGTAATGTATATAACTACAAAATTAAATCTTTTGACAAAATTGTTACAATTCACTTCTAAATTTAACCAAAAATTTTAGATTAGCTATAGTTTTATTTTCCGTTCTGACTTACACTGTGGCCATTTATTGTTCACAAACAAGGAGTTAGGTATGGGTCAGTTCGTTACAAATGTGTTAAATGAATTAGAAATTCAATTAGGAGACTATTCTGACGAGGAGAATGAATCATTTAAACTGGTTGCTAACCAATTAGATAATCTTCATGAGAATTTAGGTCCTCTTATGGGTGGATTGTTTGCTAAAATGTATCGAGAAAATTTAAAGAAAAATCTTTATGTCCCCAATTCGCTCTTACCGAATAAGTTAGTTTTGGCTTTGAATACCATGCATCAAAAAATTGCTCAATTATGTGAATCGATTGAGTCTAATGATATAACAAAATCTTTAAAAAATTCCTCCAGTTCCAATTCATCCAGTGGTTCAGCTTCTGATAATGAGGACTCGGATACTTTAGATAAAGTGTATATCAATTATGAAGAATCTGAGGAAGAAGAGAAAGCACAAGCTGATAAAGATATTGAAAAAGATAGTAAAAAGATTACTGATGATGAGAGTCAAATTAAAAAATTTATTGAAGAGAATCGTGTCGAGTGCGGTTTTGATGATCCGTCATCACCTCCTACATCACCTTCAAAGAAAGTAATATTCATTGATGTATCCTCCACACTGCAACCCCTAAATTCAGATAGGCCTAATCAGGAAGTTACAACGATATTACCTCCCCGTAATGTTTTAAGACACATGAAATTAGAAACAGAAGTCGTACCTTATTTAAAAGCTTTAGCAGAACATAAAAAAGACTTAGTGTTACGTCGTCAACGTGAGCACCTTACTAATCAGGATAATTATACTAAGGCCATAACAGCAATCGACAATATTCTCACAGCTGTACCTAATCTTAATAAGAAGTATATTAACAATGAAATGACCACTGAAGATTATAAAAAGGATACTAAAGCAATTCTGGAGGCAAACCAATCCGACCTGAAAAAACATCGTGGGCCTAAAGAATTAGTCATTAATTTGTTAGCATTTTTCGGCACTATTGGGATTGCACATGCAATTAATCGTTTTTGTTTATTTAAATGTGATACTAACTCGAGCAAGATTGTTAAGGGCATGGAGGCATCACTGAATAGTTTAAATACAAATTCATAAATATCTTTAATTAATTATTTGGCTGCTTATACAGCCAAATAATTAATCTCTTCTTCATTTAAGCAGTTTCAATGTCTTTAAAACGGATTAATTTTTATAACTTTGCGCTAGCAGGGTATTTCGTATTATCCTTATGACGAATAATATTATGATAAGATCATGAAACCACAAAACGCCCAAATTGTTTTTGATAAAGATGAAGGCCTCTACCAATGCAGTGGAAATTGGACGGTTTTGCGTCTTGCTGATTTTCAAAAATCTGAATTGACAGAACATCAGGAGGGGCAGCAGTTAAAGATCAGTGGTAAATCAATTAATTCTTTTGATAGCGCTGGTGCGTTGGCTCTGACTCGATGGGTGCATCAGCTGGAACACGATGGCAACCTGGTTGAACTCATTGATTTTTCCAAAAAGCAGCAGGAATTACTGTCCTTAATTGGGGATAAAAAAGAGTACATTGACTATCAAATTCCATCCACACCCGATCCAGGCATTCTTTATCACATAGGTAAAGAATCTGAAAATAAGTTACTGCAAATTGATGGCTTGCTTATTTTAATTGGAGATTTGAGCACCAAATTTTTTGAAGCTTTGGGAGATTGGCGTCGCTTCCAAATCCCGAGTATTGTTTCTAATATCAATTCGGCAGGGCTTCAGGCATTACCTATTGTTGCCTTACTCTCTTTTCTTATTGGAGTGGTACTTGCTTATCAGATGGGACTGCAATTGGCGACTTATGGGGCCAATATTTTTATAGCCTATTTATCGGGAATGGCTATTTTTCGTGAGTTTGCTCCGCTAATTACCGCAATTATTGTGGCAGGAAGGACAAGCTCTGCATTCACTGCTCAAATTGGCAGTATGAAAGTGAATGAGGAAATAGACGCATTATTGACCATGGGTCTTTCCCCCACTGAATTATTAGTGCTTCCAAAAGTGATAGGGCTATTAATTGTTTTTCCTTTGTTAATTTTTTGGGCAGATATATTCAGTATCATTGGCGCCATGATTATGTCCAAAACCATGCTTAATGTAGGTTTTGAGGATTTTCTCCAGCGATTACGTGAAACAGTTGGCTTATCGCAAATGATGTTGGGTTTGTACAAAGCTCCAGTATTTGCTCTGTTAATAGCTCTTGTGGGATGCTTTCAGGGCTTTAGAGTTGAATCGAGTGCTGATAGTATAGGAAGTCAAACAACAAAAAGCGTGGTACAGGCCTTGTTCTTAATAATAATAGCGGATGCTGTATTTTCTATAATTTACAGTTGGATGAAGCTTTAGATGTCGGAGCCGGTCATTGAAATTAAAGGAATGAAAAATTTTCTCGGTGGTCACTGGGTTCATTCCGATGTTAATTTGACCGTTAACCGGGGAGAGATTCTCGCAATTATTGGTGGTTCCGGCAGTGGGAAGACGACTATATTACGCAGTTTATTAATGTTATTAAAACCCACTGAGGGGACGATTAAAATATTTGGGGAGGATCTCTCCCAGCTTGATTCGCATCAGGCATTTATGCTTCGTCGCCGATGGGGGATGCTTTTTCAACACAGCGCGCTATTTTCTGCGATGACGGTGCTGGAAAATATAATGTTTCCCATGCGAGAATTTAGTAGTCTGAACCCTGAATTCATGCAGGAATTGGCTTTATTAAAGATTGCTTTAGTTGGCTTGCCCAAAGATGCTGCTGGTAAATACCCTGCAGAACTAAGTGGGGGTATGCAACGCAGGGCAGCAGCGGCAAGAGCAATTGCGATGGATCCCGAATTATTGTTTCTTGATGAACCAACAACAGGACTTGATCCTCGCGGAGCTCGTTTGTTTGATGACTTAATTGTTTTTTTAAGAGATGAGTTAAACCTTACTGTTGTCATGGTAAGCCATGATATAGAATCTTTAAAAAGAGCTACTGATCGAGTAGCTTTTGTTGGTGATGGGAAAATTTTAAGTGTAGAACCCATCAAAGAATTGATGCACAATGATAACCCATTAATCGCTGATTATTTTAGCAAAGTGTAATCGGGTAAACTGAGGATAAATTTCTTGGAATCAAAGACCAACTACACCATTGTGGGAGTAGTCGTACTTGTGTTAGCGGCAGGTCTGCTGTCGACTGCATTATGGCTGTCCGTCGGGTTCAATCAAAAAGAATATTCTTTATATACGGTATATCTTCATGAATCCGTAGCAGGACTAAATCCTGAGTCTCCCGTTAAATTTAATGGTGTTCAGGTTGGGTTTGTAAAAGAAATCAAATTAAATGCTAATGATCCCAGGCAAGTTGAGCTTACCCTAAGTATCGAACAGGATACACCAATCACGACAAGTACATTTGCCACCCTGATATCTCAGGGCATTACCGGAGTTACCTATGTAGGTTTATCCGCATCATCGGCTGATTTAACGCCCATTCGACAAATGCCCGGGGAGCCCTATCCGGTTATACCCGCAAAGCCATCATTATTTAACCAACTGGATTCAATTCTTAAAGAAGTATCTGAGAATGTAAATAAGGTGAGCAATCAAACTCAACGCATATTTAACGAGGAAAATGCATTATATATAAAAAATTCCCTGGCGAATCTGGATGAGTTTACGGGTGTTATTGCCAAAAACAGCGATAATATCAATCGCAGCCTTAACAGCGTTGATACTTTCTTGGCCAACATGGCTAAGGTTAGCAAGGATTTTCCCGCAATTCTTAAAGAATTAAAGACTGGGGTTAATCGTTTTAATTCGTTGGCCGTTGATATTAGTGAAGCAGGTAAGAATGTATCCAAAACAATGGTATCCGGTAAAAACACTATTGATAAAATTTCGCAGCAGACATTACCACCGGCTCTGGTATTATTACGCCGATTAAACGCGATAGCTGCAAATCTTGAAAAGGTAAGTAACGACATGCGGCTAAATCCCTCAGTAATTATTCGTGGCACCAAACCGCCTCAACCAGGGCCTGGAGAATAACATGAGAATGAACCTGATTTTATTGATAAGCGTGGTTTTATGGCTCATGACGGGGTGTTCGGGTGTTAAACTTCCAGTTGCGAATGAATATCAAATACGGGCTTTCAGTGTTAAACGTATTACTGCAACTCCTTTGCAACGAACACTTTTGGTAAGTGCTCCCGAAGCATCTGCAGGCTATGATACAGAAGCGATGTTGTACATCAAAAAGCCATTTCAGCTTGAAACCTTCGCTAAGAATGCCTGGGCCTCACCGCCTGCCGATATGTTATTTCCTCTTCTCGTCGAAAGTTTACAAAAATCTGGCTATTTTAACGCAGTAACTGCGAGTATTTATACCCACGATGCAGATTATCGCCTGGATACCAGATTATTAACCCTGGAACAAAATTTTCTGAAAAAACCAAGTATCCTTCAATTATCTGTCAAAGTAGTTCTTACTCGCATTAGTGATAATGTATTGATGGGATCGCAAATTATATCAAAACAGGTTCCCTGTCCTGCGGATACACCTTATGGAGGAGTGCTCGCTGCGAACAGAGCGTCAGAACAGCTTACAGCTGATATAGTACACTTCGTAGTTTCGAGTATTAAACATGACTAACCAATAGCCAATAAATAAAAAAAATTGTACAATGGCCATCCATGATTATCATGTATGTTTTAATAATAAGAATAAAGGAGATTGAGGATGAAAGCCGGATCGTTTTACAAATTGGGACTGCTTGTAGCAAGCGCGGTATTGGTTGCTGCGTGTTCCAAAGCGCCAGGCAGTGCTGATGGTGGTGCGTCCATGAGTGATGCGGATGCTTCTGCTCAAGGTTTAGGTCAAATGACTCATTTTGCAGGGCAACAACCTGGTGAATCATATACTACTCAGGCACCCCATAATCAGTTATACCTATTCTCATACGATGACAGTAACTTAGCCTCCAAGTATTTACCTTCCGTAAATGCTCAGGCTGAATATTTAAAAACTCATTCAGGTGCTCGAGTTCTTTTAGCAGGGCATACAGATGAGCGTGGTAGTCGTGAATACAACGTAGCTCTTGGTGAACATCGTGCAAACACTGTAGCGGATATTTTGCGTATGGCCGGTGTAAGCAGACATCAAGTTCGTGTTGTGAGTTATGGAAAAGAGCGTCCTGCTAATTATGGACATGATGATGCATCTCACGCGCAAAATCGCCGTGTAGAATTTACTTATGAGGCAACAAGATGATTAAATGCAAAAGTTCCATTATCGCTGCTATTGTTACAGTAATGCTTCCTTTGACATTATGGGCTGCGGCACCTGTAGTAGATGATAGTGAAAATTTTGCAATTGTGGATGAACAGCAGGCCCAATCGCCTGCGTTCAACCCAAAATATGACGAACCCCTAATTGAAAATGCAGAAATTGATGGCCCGCAAAGTGACAACTATTCGCAAAATGATGATGGTCCCGCTTTAGTTAAAGATGAGCCAGTCAGTGAGAGTCAAAGTGCAATTAATGATAATGCCAAGCTCATCGATAAAGTACAAAACTTACAACAGGAAATTCAGGAACTTCGAGGTCAATTAGAAGTTCAGGCACATGACTTAAAGCTCTTGCAACAACAGCAGGTCGCCTTTTATAAAGATCTAGACGCGCGACTGGGAGGAAGCTCATCGAACTCTGCCCAAGTAAAGCTTTCTACAGAAATGACTTTGGGTTCGACTGCTTCGCCTTCCCCCGCTGTAACTAAAGGTACCGCACCGGTTAAAGTTGTAAAAAATACAACGACCGCGCCCATTATCCCCGTATCCAGAGCAAATCCAGCTGATGAACAAATCAGCTATCTTGCGGCATATGAGTTAGTTAAAAACAAGCAATATGATGATGCGATTAAAGCAATGCAAATATTTGTCCAAAAATATCCTAAAGGTGGTTATACCGCTAATGGTGAATATTGGTTGGGTGAGTTGTATATGGTTAAAAAAGATTATCCTCAAGCGATTCAACATTTTGAAATCGTACTGCAAAAATTCCCTTCCTCCAGCAAAGCTGCTGCAAGCATGCTTAAGGCAGGATATGCTTTTGCTGCTACTGGAGATAATTCCGAAGCAAAACGAAGATTATTGCAAGTTGTTAAAAATTATCCCGGTACCCCGACAGCTAAATTAGCTAATGTGAAACTGGAATCCATCAGTGCCCTATGAAAGATTTTAACAAACAATTAAAAATTACTGAGATATTTCATTCGTTGCAGGGGGAATCAACAACCGTTGGCTTGCCTACTGTTTTTGTTCGATTAACTGGGTGTCCCTTACGATGTAATTATTGTGATACTGCTTATGCGTTCACCAACGGAGAGCATCGTGACATGGATGAAATCCTGGCAACGGTTGCCTCTTACCAATGTCGTCATGTTTGCGTTACTGGTGGAGAGCCTCTGGCACAACCAGGATGTATTTTATTATTAAAAAAGCTGGCTGATGCGGGACATTTTGTTTCTTTGGAAACCAGTGGAGCACGGGACATAGCTGATGTTGATTCCAGGGTGATGATAGTCATGGATTTAAAAACACCCGACTCCAAAGAATGCGATAAAAACTTATTTAGTAACCTGGAGCATTTAAAATCGACCGATCAAATCAAATTTGTTCTATGCAGCAGAAGTGATTATGAGTGGGCAAAAGGCCTTATATTAGAACATAGCCTTACTGAACGGGTTCAGGTTTTGTTTTCCCCGAGTTGGAATCAATTAAACTATACTGATCTTGCGAATTGGATTATTGAAGATAAATTATCAGTACGTTTTCAATTACAATTACATAAAATTTTATGGAATGACGCCCCTGGCCATTGATTTGAAGGAGAATTTTTATGCATTGGCTTGCTCAAGCTCCGGCTAATATTGCACTGATTAAATATATGGGGAAGCGCGATGAGCATTCAAATCTCCCCGATAATTCCTCAATATCCTATACCTTAAATAATCTTTTAAGTACGGTCCAATTAGAAACTATCGCAACAAGCACCGATGTATGGGAACCTTTAGCCACTCCGGGAGGATCCAGTTTTAGCTTATCGGCTACGGGTCAAAAACGATTTATTAATCATTTAAACAATTTAAAAAATCATTTTGGTTATAAAGGTAATTTTTTAATTCAATCAACCAATAATTTTCCGCAAGGCAGTGGGCTTGCCAGCTCCGCATCCAGTTTTGCCGCATTAACCAAGGCAGCCTGTCTGGCGCTAAGTGAACTCACACAGACTCAGTTACCCTCAATTGACGATCAAGCTCATTTAAGCAGATTAGGTTCTGGCTCATCTTGTCGCTCTTTTTATTCGCCCTGGGCTTTATGGAAGGCAGATAATGAAGTAGGCAGTATCGATTTACCCTATAAAAAATTAGTGCATCAGGTGATAGTAATCAGTGGCCAGGAAAAAGAGGTATCCTCCAGTGAAGCGCATAAAAGAGTTAAAACAAGTCCTTTTTACGCTGATCGCCATCAACGCGCTGAGGATAATTTAAAATTGCTTCTAAATGCTTTTGTTGCCCAAGATTGGCCAAGTATTTATACAGTGTGCTGGCGGGAATTTCAGGACATGCATCGTCTTTTCAGCACGTGTGATCAGCCTTTTTCTTACATAACTGATGAAAGCACTAAAGTACTTAATAGTTTACAGGAAGTCTGGCAATCTACTGGAGATGGTCCTTTAATCACCATGGATGCAGGCCCCAACATACACTTGTTGTATCGAGAAGATCAAAGTGACATGGCACATCGATTTAAAGCAGAACATTTGGTAGGTAATTATGATGTTCTATGACTTTACTACCACTACGTACGGTAAATGGATTTTAGCTGGCGAGCATGCGGTGGTGAGAGGGCATGGTGCTTTAGTGTTTCCGATTAAAAAAAAACAATTTAGTTTAACTTTTAATGCCTCAAGCCCCTCTTTGACTGCAGAATCAACAGGCTCTAGTGGTGAGGATATGTCTCTATTATTTTGGAGCGTCTTGGAGCATGGCATGCAATTGTTACATACACCATTGAATAAAATCTCAGGTCGTTTCAGCTTACACAATGACATTCCTGTCGGAGTGGGCATGGGTGCCTCTGCGGCTCTTTGTGTGGCATTAAGCCGTTGGTTTGTCGCTCAAAAAATGGTTGATGACTCTCGGTGTACTGAATTCGCAAGAGAGCTTGAACATTTGTTTCATGGCAAAAGCAGTGGGTTGGATATTGCTGGGGTTGCTGCTGATGAAGGTATTTATTTCGAAAAAGGGTGTCTCTATCCACTCAAATCCGTAATTCATCCACTATGGTATCTCTCTTCTTGTGAACAAATTGGAATAACCGCAAATTGCATTAAACAGGTGAATGACTTATGGGTTAAAAATCGAGAAATGGCTCAACAAATTGATGATCAGATGATTTCAGCGACTCAGGAATGTAAATTGGCTTTAGAATCAGGTGGTGATGATGCTATTGTCAGGTTAGCACATGCGTTAAATAAAGCGGCACAATGTTTTTATCAATGGGGATTAGTAAGCGATCTTTTAGATAAGCATATGAACGATTTATTACGCAAAGGGGCAATTGCGGTTAAACCCACAGGTTCAGGAGGAGGAGGTTTTGTTTTGAGTTTGTGGAATAGCAGACCGCCTGAAACAGCGGGACTCATTGAAGTTTAAGGTTAATTAATCAACAAAATGATAATAAACTTCGTTTTCTTTTATCATTCCAAGTTCGTAGCGAGCTTGCTCTTCCAGGGCTTGATCGCCGCTTTTTAGCTCTCGGATATCTGCTTCTAAAGCCCGGTTTCGCGCCGCTAACTTATTGTTTTCATGTTGATGATCCTCAAGTTTTTTCTCAAGGTTAACCCATTCGATTAAATTACCATCTCCCAACCATAATTTGTGTTGCAGGATCACGAGCGCAATAATCAGAATGAGGTATATTGGGCGCATAATTATCTTTTTCAAATGAGTATTTTAATATTGTATTACCTAATTGACACGATGAGCAATATATAACCGCATAATTATATGTTAATTTTTACTATTAGGAGAAATAGATAAATAGCTAAAAGATTCTTGGGAAGTCATCGATCCGCATTCATCATAAGTGTTATCTATGCATAAATAAAAATTTTTGGCACCATAATGTTTTGCACTACGTACGGCATCATTAATAGATTGAAATTTAAGTATCTGATTTCCTTTACGCAAATACTCAATACTGTCCGCCGAGAATACTTCAACCAGATACTCATTCAGTTCGCTTATCGAGTAAATTAATGCCGTATCATCAGTTTGAGCGATATCGATAATTTTATCCCGAGATAAATCATCCATAAATAACCTCAATTTCTTACTGTTTCTTAATTATAGCTTTAAAGGGTCTTTTTGTCTAAGATTTGACCATATAAATCAAAGGGTAAGTAATTTGTAACTTCTCAAAAAATCAGGGAAATTTAAGCGAAGCGCAAAGTGAAGAAGTGCCTCTTTTTAGGGTTCCCAGTTTTAATGGAATAAGGAGAAGGTAACTGAATAGGACGATGTTTCGCGGATATTTAAAATGATCTTTTTTCTAAATACTTTGCTCATCCATTCATGGGTA
Source organism: Legionella sp. (assembly GCA_030694525.1). Lineage (GTDB taxonomy): Bacteria > Pseudomonadota > Gammaproteobacteria > Legionellales > Legionellaceae > Legionella. The sequence continues at coordinate 40,623 of JAUXYG010000042.1, forward strand.
GCCTGAATTAGAGTAATTTTCGTTGTGAACAGTTGGGTCGGGGGATAGGGGCTTAAAAAATCCATGATTTAAATGTTGAGGCGTACTAATCCCAGGCTGATCATTTAGGAAGGCTAAGGTCTCTTTTATTATAGGTTCATTCAAAAGAAATAAATGAGGTGTTATCAATTGGATGAAACGTGTTTTTAACCCGTTCTCATTATCCTCAAAGACCATAATTTTTATTGTTTCAATAAGGTGAGTTAAAGCAATTTTTTTATAATTTAATAGATCGGGTTTATCGTTGTATAGTGCGAAAATAAAATCCCCAAACTTTAATAATGCCTCTTTCTGGTTTAATTTTGCATGACAGAATATAATTTTGGCATGCGCCTGTACTAAAATCTCATGATAACTTGAGGGAAAAAATTTATGAAAAATATCCGTTCCGTTAAGATAAATAATCAGAGCTTTCCCGTATTTTTTTTGAACCAGATATCGGTTAGCTAATGCAATAAGCCCTAAGCCAGTATCCTTAAGTTTATCCATGACATGAAATGTGTTCTGTTCAAAAAGGGTCGTGCCATTTTCTAAAGGTTTTTCGAATTCATTTTTTATCTGAATTAAATTTTTATACCTTATTGAATAATGTTGGGTTAAAAAAATTAAATTATTTTTATGCCAGCGCAGAGTAGCTTTATAGAATTTATTAATGTTTTGAATTCGAACACGAGTATCAATTTCTGTTTGCAGCCGAGGATCAAGGGAAAAATCGGGTTTAATTTTTAAACACTCTTTGTAATAAATTTGAATTTCCTTTAAACCGCTGACAAAGCGCGCTGATTCCATTTTATAAAAAAATTTTATATCGTTTGCATGCTTTGTTACATTAGGTCTGATTGCTGTTTCATATTTATTAAGATCTATATTTACAATTTTACCTGATACAATTTGCAATGACTTAATAAACATACGCACCCGTTCCATCCCATTTCTAATGCCATGAGCAAGACGATGGTAAGGCTCTATATGAGCGTCTCCCATGGCAATCACCATGGGCAAACCCGCCCGTTGGTATGTAAAAGTATTCAATTTTTGTGGAACTGATGTAAAAACGTGAAACGATAGGTTTTCTGAAATCTGATCCGATTGCTGGAAATTAATTTTTTTACTCGAATACGTGATTGTTCTAAACACCGTGTGCATCCATTTTAGATAATTATCCCTAGTTAACTGTTCCGGACATTCCAGATATAAAACGGTATTATCATTATCAAATCGGGCACCATAACAATAGGGATATGAAAACTCGCTCCATCCCAAGTCACGTAGTTTCACGAAGTATTTTAGAGTTTGCACGGGGTCTTTCGGTGAAAAATCGGGTAAACTATTGAGTTTATCAAAATCCGATTTATTCATGGTTCCATAAAATAGTAAATGTTTTTTTATGGTAATATTTGAGACTATAGGTTTAATATCAAAGGGCGGGGGCGTTACCAAATTATTGATGTTATGAATTAATAAGCGTTTTACGCCGGTGCAATCAAAGACCAACTTACATTTGATAAATTTTTCCAAACCGGCTTCATTAGCAACGATAATACCTGGATGCTTGTCGTCTTGTCTGAAGCCAATAAATTTTTTCCTTTTAAAGACAATTCCCTCTGATTGTATCAGGTATTGATACAAAATATTTTCGAAATCATAAATGTGCCCGTGTAATTTAGACCATTTATTTTCTTTAAAGTCGCGATTCAATCGTTTGAATACATCCACATTTACATGCCCGGGTCGCTCGTACCTACCTGCACGAGGATCAATAAGCATGATGGATGCTACTCCTGCTCTTCTAAGAGTGTAAGCAAGATATAATCCTATAGGTCCTGCGCCAACTATTATTGTTGCAGTCATATTCT
>JAUXYG010000049.1 GCA_030694525.1 Legionella sp.
GGGTTTAGGTTTGTTGCTTGGAAATAAAAAATAATATGCAGTAGCAACTCCTGTGGCCACTCCTCCTGCGACACCTGAGGCAATGGTTATTATTGAGGTGCTTTTTGCCACCACTGTAGCAACAAGCAAGGCGGGCAAGGGCATTTGTTTATTCCTTTAGCAGTTTATCTCAAGGGATAAAATCTAGAATGACCTAAACATTACCAGTTCGACTAAATTAAATCAACGATGATTATAATTTTTCAAATGCTCAATTCGAAAAATAATAGACAAAAATTTAAATTAAGATAGAAGATCAAGATCTCTGTGTAGTAACTAGTATCTTCAGAAATACCAAACTCACGGCATACATCCTTTAAACCTGTCTTCTTCTTTCGTTTTCAAAATGATGATTAGTTGGCTTTCACTATATAGCGATTTCTGCATAGGTCCTTGAGTCATATTAAACGAACAGTTCTCCTAGTTTTTGGAAAGATTATAGGGAGAGATTTACAATTTACTATTTTAGTAACCACCCTCTTAAGTTAGTTTCTTATTTTATTTGTTTTAATTCATAAAGATATCTATATAAAATTAATTCCAATATACCGGTTGATAAAAGGCTAACGCAATAATTTCTAATTTTTCAGACTTCATAATTTCATCCAATATGTTTTGAGAGTTCTCTTAAAATAAAAAATCAAGCTCTGTATATACTAAATACATATTTCCTAATAATTAATATTCTTAAAAATTAAAGAAAATATTCACTTTTTTTATTTGGCCAAATGTTCTCTTTAAAATATTTTGAAAGTTTTGCTATAGGTGGAGTGAGATCTCCATTCTTTTTTTCTGTTAATTTTAAACGTTCTTGTTCACCTAACATCTCTTCCCATTCGTTAAAAGCTAATTTAAATGCTTCTTCTTCTAAAGATTTTCTACGTGCAATCTCTGCTTTTTTGGATTCTAAAAATTTCAATTGTGCTATTTCAGAAGCTGAACGATACTCAGATTCTATCCAGCCTTGGCCTTTTCTTAGAACTCCCATCAAAACATTTAAAGGTTCTTCGTATTTTTTAAATTTGGGGTTATGTTCTAAACCAAAAGCAAAATGATAAATAGATTCTTGAACTACAGTAGGCTCATTCTTATCAATTATTTGTTTAATTTGTGTTTTAGTAAACCCAATATGTGCTAAGGGATCATAATTAACATTTTCCCATTCTGACGGTATGGATTCGTTTTTTTTATTATTGTTAATAGTAGTAATATTATTATTAATACTACTACTATTATATATATCCTGACTGATATCTCTTTGATATCTATGAGCTAATATAATATCGCTAGCAAAAATATTGGATTTATTATTTTTTTTAATATTTTCTAAAAGCTTCAAAATTTCAATTGTTATACCTAAATTTACATATCCTCCTTTTGCATTTTTACCTGGATGTCTTATAAGTAATTTTTTATCAATTAATCTTTTCAATGTGGTTTTTGTTGTACCTAAGGTAGTTTGTGCCACTATAGCTAAAGACGCAGTCTGAACAGGACCTGTTTCTAGGCTATCCCGTGCTGCACATATTTCAATAACCATATCAAAAATTAGTTTTTGCTTGCCAGATAATCTTATAATTTCTTGTTCGAGAATAGGTTCTAACGTTTCATTTTTTTTATTATTGATTTCATCAATAGTTTCATTATATTGAGCATTTTTATCTGAATTATTTAAGCTAACGTTCGCATTATTATCTTCTGTTTTAGATATCTTAATGGTATCTAAAATGTTATCTAAATGATTGCTTTTTGTATCCTCATTGTTTCCTATAGTGATATCTTTTGGATATTTAATGGATTCCTGACGAGTACCTGTTTCGATACCTGAGTGATATACGTTTGATATCTTTTGGTCATCTAAGTTGATATCTGAATTGTTGCTTTCATCAACTGAGTTTAGATGATCATTCTTTGTAATATCCAAAATTTCATTTTTGTTTATTGATGACTCCTGAAGTGTTGATTCAGAATGAGCATTAACTTTTAAGGACGTGCTATCTCCAGATAGATCCCAAGGTCTATAAGTTTTTTTAGTAAACTTTTTTATTCCTCTTTCTTTTATAAGCTCTTTTAGTTCCGGCATTTTATCCTCCTTATGCTAAGGCAATTTCATCTTTTGCCGTTTTAGAATAAGATTTGTCATCCCTTGGAATAGACTCCAGAGTTATGTTTAATAACTCTCTAGTTAGGCGGTCGAAATCGTCTCTTACTAAAGATTTTTTTAAATTACTAAAAGAGCTTCTATTTTCATCGGTGATGTTGGGGATCTCCTGAGCATATTGTACTGTTGTTGATAAAACCTTACCTTCTAAATCAGGATCTGAAATTAAAGACATTATTGCTTTATCAGACAATATTGTTTTTCCACTAAATTTATTCAAAAAAACTTTATATTCAATTGATTTGTCAAATCTTTTATTTAATGTATCTACTTCCTGTTTTAATATCTTTAGACCTTTAGCGCTAAATTTATCCGGATTTAGTGGTGCTAAAATAGTATCTGCATATAAACTAGCAGCGGTCACTGCTTGCCCCATCGTTGGCGGGCAATCAATAAAAATGAAATCGTAATTGATTTCTATTGTGTTAAGAAGATTCTGATATAATTTTTCTAAAGGGTATCTTGAATTTACAATTTCATTGTCTAAAATAACGTTTTCTATCCGACTTGGAAGGATATCTAACCCATTACATACAGTTACGATGCTATCGGCTATAGATGCATCCCCTTTAAGTAAATCAATAAGAACGGGATATTCTTCTCCATCTATACCATTTGCATCAGTAAGATTCCCTTGTGGATCAGCGTCAACCATTAATACTCTAGCGCCATAAGCATTTGCACAACTTGCTATGTTATTAATAGTTGTCGTTTTACCTGTGCCCCCTTTTACAATTTGTACTGCAATTTTTTTTCTTTTAAAATTAAAATTAAATAATTCTTTGGCTGAATTAAAGGTTAAAAAAGACTTATTTCCCATTTTTTCACAGTTAATATGTTTACTTTTTAACTGTTTATGGACTGCCTGCATAGAAATTCCTAAGAATTCAGCTATGTCTGATATTGCACGTTTAGGTTGACGGTTCTGAGAATTATCTTTTTGGTCATTCACTTTCTTCTTCTTATTATGGTTGGCGTTATGTACGATTTTAACAATAAATCAACAACCATGTAAACCTTTGATGAATAAGAATTTTCATAAATTTTAATTAATGGTAATATTGTGAAAAGTGAGAAAATCAAATAATCCACATTATTGTGATCTGTAGATCTTTTCAAATTTAAATTTTGTCCTTTATAAATATCGTATCTTTAATAAACTTATATCCTTACGATTTGCATACTCATACCATAGTGATATCTATGATGGTATCTATAATGGTATCTATGATGATATCCATGATGATATCCATGATGATATCCATGATGATATCTATAATGGTATCTATGATGATATCCATGATGATATCCATGATGATATCCATGATGATATCCATGACGATATCTATGACGGTATCTATGATGGTATCCATGATGGTATCTATGATGATATCCATGATGATATCCATGATGATATCTATGATGGTATCTATGATGGTATCTATGATGGTATCTATGATGGTATCTATGATGGTATCCATGATGGTATCTATGTTGGTATCCATGATGATATCTATGGTGGTATCTATGATGATATCTATGGTGATATCTATAATGATATCTATGGTGATATCTATGGTGATATCCATGATGATATCTATGGTGGTATCTATGATGACATCCATGATAATATCTATAATGATATCTATAGTGATATCTATGATGATATCTATGATGATATCTTTAATGGTATCTTATTGGCTGTTAATTTTGATACCTCAAATGATATCTATATTGGTACCTGATTAATAAAATATGAATATATTGAAACTTAGTCGTGGTATTGAAAAAATATCTATTTCTTTAGATGAAAGATTAGTTATTTCATTAAGAAAGTCAAAATTTTTAATTACGATTAGCGATCGATTGTTAGAAGAAAAAAAGACTTTTAGAGTTAGCCTACTTAAAATTATCCAATGATGATGTATGGCTTGTTCCCGTTGAGTGAGCTTCAATTTTTATGTGCAAATGGTTGGTCATTCGCCAAATTTAAGAATGAGATCAAGTCCTTCAAGGATTTACCTTAGAGTATTTCTGAAGTAAAAATAGGGGATCAAGCATGCATTCGTTTTATAACAAAATGACGCCACGCGCGTGGCATTTTCTGATTTTATTTCTATGGAATCAAAAAAAGATTAAACAAAGTTGAATTTGAAAAATTTAAGTGATGATAAGTTTGAGTTATTGAAAATAAAAATATCTGAACTATCAGGCAATTTTGAAAGAAAATAATACAAAGTAATTAATTTAGATAATCATTAAACCAGATATATGGAGCCCACGTCAGACACTAACACAGAATTGAATAATGATAAACATGTAACGTTGAGCGTTGATATTCCTTATGAATTAAAAGATAATTAAAATTTCGATCTTAAAGGAAGGTAAATCGATTAAGGAGCTAGTTATAGAAGCCTTAGAGAAATATTTTGTTGATTATAAGGAATAATATTACAAGATAATAATTCCTTAGATAACTATATTATAATTAATGAAATTACTTTATGTGTTTGGAAGGAAAGTTAATAAAAGCCTATAATAGGCTAACCAAAAGTTGATTAAATATGGTCTCTTCCCCTATTTTTGAAAAAACTGAAAATATTTCCCAATATCCTGTTTTGATAAATAAAATCAATGTTAAGCCTACAGGAAATGGAATATTGGATAAGCTAACCTTTGCTGTAAAAGATGTTATAGATATTAAAGGTCAGAAGACCAGTTGCGGTAATCCAACATGGCTTAGCCAACAATTAATATGTGATGTTCATGCTATTTGCATAGAGCAATTATTAGCTAGCGGAGCCATGTGTTTGGGTAAAACAGTTTTGGGCGAATTTGGTTCTGGTAGTACTGGTGTTAATCATTTCTATGGTATGCCTAAAAATCCTAAAGCACCTGATAGAGTGCCAGGAGGATCATCAAGCGGATCTGCATCGATTGTAGCAGAAGGAATAGTTGATTTTGCTTTAGGAACAGATGCGGCAGGTTCCGTAAGAGTACCAGCAAGTTTTTGTGGTATATATGGCATGCGTCTATCGCATGGAATTGTTTCAATGTCAGGAGTTAAAAATTTTGCTCCTAGTTTTGATACTTTAGGGATTTTTTCAAAAACAATAGAGATACAAGAGCTTGTTTTTGAAACGCTAGTTGGACGGAATCTTAAAAAACAAATTGATACAGCAAACAAATTTTATGTGCTCGAAGATTATTTTATGCGTGTTAGTCCTGATCAACGTAAAATATTCTATCAATTTATTAATAAAAGTTGTGATGTACTACAATTAAAACCTACATTTATTAAATTAACAGATATTCACCCCGACATATATGATGCCAAGACAGGTATAAGCGCTATTTTTAGAATTATTTTATGTTCTGAAATATGGACAACCATAGGGAGTTGGGCAAAAGTTAATCTTGAATTTTCAAAAACAACTTATGTTGATTTTAGTTATATGGCCAAGATAGATAGAACTTTGTTACTTGAAGCATTTAAACGAAAAGAGTTGTATGCTGACAGACTAAATACGTTACTAAGTCCAGGAAGTATACTTTGTATACCTAGTGCGCCCGATGTAGCCCCATTTAGGAATAAAGAATATAAACAAGTAAATGAATTTGATTATGATAAGCTTAGGCCCCTAGTCGCGTTATCAAGTTTAGGAAAGCTACCTCAAATTAATATCCCTGTAGAACCCATCGGGTCACTGCCCTTTGGAATATCTTTTCTCAGTAATCATAATCAGGATTATTTTTTGATACAAGCTGTAAAAAAAATAATTGCAGGCAAATATTAGTTCTTTTTTGAAGCAAAAGTAAATTGGAAGGGATTGTAGTTAATATTATAATCAAACACATCAACCCCTTCTTTTTTCTTCAGGAACCTAGAAATCATATAAATTAAAGGGATGGTGGCACCGCACCATAGTAACTTATATCCATATGCTAATATCATATTAGGTAATAATTGTGTTTTAAAATCAAGTTTATCAGAAAAACCAATAACACCACCGACAATTTGTAATACAGCTTCTCCCAACATAGTGGAGCCTAATATTCTTGCCCATAAATATTGACCAGCTACAATTACTTTAGATTTTGATAGGAAAAAATCATTGATAATAGAGCCTATAAATAAAGATACAAGTAATGCAATAACTTGTCTCGGTTGTGTATTAAAAACAGTTGCAAATGCAGGGTTATCTTGATAAATAGCGCTTGTATCTGTTGGTAAGTGGATGACAATCTGAGAATAGAAAACATAAAATAAAATTGAAAAAATCGAAAGAACAATCATTTGTCTTGCGGCACTGAAACCGTATACTTCTGTTGTTATATCTTGTATACAAAATGTTATTGGAAAAAAAATAATTCCTCCACCAAACGGTATGACTATATCAGTGAATGGAACATAGAAAGGAAACATGCGTCTTACAATACTTATCCCTGTAAGAATTAATGTTATATAGCATATACATAAAATGTGATAATAATGAAAATTAGGTGAGCCTTGAGAAGGGTAATTTTCTCTTTTACTGCTATCAACAAGTACGGTCTTTAAAAAATCATTGCTTGCGGAAATCCCAACACGGGCGGCTTCTAATGATCCTAAACTGTAAAGAAGAGAATGACTTTGCGCTAACTCTATGGCTGTAAGAGTTTTTTGGTAATTTGAATTTATATCCGCAATTTCAAATATTGTTTCGTTACCATTATTACTAAATGACTGAGAGCTAATCTTTAATGTAGGGCTTTGCTTGATAATTGATAACGATGCACAAGATGTTTTTATATATTCAGGGAGTTGATTATATCCTATATCATTACCAATATTTGCTATAAATGAAATTTTACACACTTCTACAGGGTGTATATGTTGTAGAATTTTTGGGTTACAAGCCAAATAACGAAGTGAGAATTTAACCTTTACTCTTTTAATGGCAACTTGCATCATAGCTACGATTTGATCGTTATTAGCTATATAACAATGCAACAATTTCAATTTGTATTGATTTTTCGTAACAAATACTGCTTCCCTGAATCGGTATAAAAAAGATTGAATAAATACATTTAATTTGATTAAGAAATTATCCATTAGCCTTTCCTAAAATCACTTTTTGCTTGAATGACAGTTCCTATTAATATATCTTTTTCGTCAATTTGAATTGGTTTGTATGCGTAATTTATTGGTTTTAAAATATGGTTGTCTTCTTCTTCTATATATTGCCTCAACACAATTTGCTTAGATTTATCTAATAAATAAATAACGAAATCTCTGTGCTTTGCTATCACTGTAGTATCAATTATTACAAATATTCCTTCTATAAACTGAGGAAACATACTATCGCCTTTTACCTCAAAGGCCATGCATCTATCACTTATTGATGGTTCTACTTCTACCGATTGTTCTTCTTTTTTAATTAATAAGTTGCTCCATTCTAAACTCATATTTGATTGAATTTTTTCAAGAATAGATTGATTTTGATCCATAGTGTATATGGGTAAACGAGTAGTATCAAAAGTAGATTCTTTTAAAAGTTGGTCAGATAGTAGTTGATCAACGGTTATATTAAAAAAATCAGCGATAGTTTTTAATGTGGATGCTCTAGGATCGTCAGTAGTTCCTTTCAAGAGCCTATTTAGTGTCGCCTGAGGTAAGTTAGCCTTTCTTGAAAGTTCAGCTTCGCTAATATTAAATTTTCTTGTAAGAAAAAGTAAATTATCTTTTATTCGTAAGCTAATAGTTGACTCATTCATATTCGAGTGATATAACTCATTTGTGGATTTATTGTTTTATACTAACACGTCATAGGATATAGAATAACATATAATTTTAAATAGTTTTATCTAGTCATTTTCATTGAAGTAAATTTACATATGGGCTTGACGAAGGTTTGGGAATTGAATTAGCTGGAAGCCAATGTTTGGCGACGAAAACTTCCAGCTAAAGATCAGGCAATAATAGCCAAGTCTAATATAACATAAAATGTTATAAAAAGCGTGGCGTTATTGTCTCTATAAAATGGAGACAAAAATTGGAATCGAATAACAATTATAAAAAAGTTCACATTACAATTCAGTTATCAAAATGCGCTTATCGCCTTTTGTCTGAATCATGCCATAGATCTAAGAGAAAAAAAATTCAAGCAGCAATGTTAAGGTTGGAGGATCATCTTAACAAATTTCGGTCTTAAAGGGATGCATGCTGTGGAAGATATAGGAACTTACAACACATATTTGTATGAAATAGAAAGGGCCTTTGTTGGGCAACCCTATGCATATATCTTAATCGTGAAATTTTTAATTCCATTAATTGATTCCTCAACAGGTATTGTCAATAACATTACATATAATAAACTAGCCGAGTATCTAACAGTCAAACCCGCACCAGGTAGAAAGAATAGTGGTACTCCTTCCAAACAAACTATTCGAAATTATATCAGATCTATAGAAAATGAATGCGGTGAATATTTCAAAGTAATTTCCGAAGGTCAAAATCTTAAATTTCTATTTCCCGAAGTACCAAAGATATTTAATAAGTTATTTCAAAACACAGAAGTTAACACACAAGTAAACCTCGAGAGAACTCAGGTAAACACTGGTGTAAAAGCCATTTCCTCTAAGGGAGTTAACACAGAACTTAACACAGAAGCTAACACACCCAGTTTTTCTGTAAAGAATAATAATATATTTAATATAACTAACACTAACAAACAAACTAACGTAGCCGATTTTGACATTTCAAGCGTTAAAAAAACCATCGACGCCCATTTTTACCCAAACCAAAAAACCATTGAGCTGGCTCATGCGCTTGGGCTTACCAAAGTCACTGATGCCACTGAAATCCAAGCGTTCATCAACCACAACAAAAAACAAAACACCCAGTGGGCTGATTTCAATCCGGTATTCATGACCTGGCTTGAGCGCGGGGAGCAATATACTCAAAAACAACACCAAAAAGTACAAGGACAATTAAGGAGTCATCACAATGAGCGTGGTATCAATCAAAACCGTTTTATCCCAGAAGCCTTGGAACGAGTCAGCCAACAACATGGCCTATCCATCGAATCCATCTGGGGTGAGCCCACGGAAATTGGCGACACCCACTCATTTATCGAAGGAATATGTGTCACAGCTGTGGATGAAACTCACAGCCCTCTATGGAACGCTCTTTACTAAAAAACACGGCGTTGAAGACAACGGCACCTGGTTTCAAGTCTTAAAAGACTTAACGCCATTGGCGTTACACAATGGGATGAATAAATTAATGACTTTAGAAAAGGGCAATCAATTTTGTGAGTTTCCACCAAGCGCCTTGCAATTTAGAGCACTCTGTCTTGGCTATTACAGCGATTTAAAACTGCCAACCCCTGCGAGTGCGCATCGAGAGGTATTAAATCGGGCCTACACCAAAAACACCCGTTGGAGTCATCCGGTGGTTCAATACACTGCGTTTAAATTAGGGCATCACTTTGCGGCTATCGAAAATGAAGGCGATTCCTTTGCGCTGTTTTCCGATGCCTATGAGCAAGTATGTCATTTGGTGCGTCAAGGGCTTCCTATTCCTGAGATGGCTCAGGTGCCCTTGATGAAGAAACCGCAATCTAAAGAGGTGGCCATGAATCACTTAACCCAAATGCGACAGGCTTTGGGGGTAGGGCGATGAACTCCATCCAGTGCTTAAAGCGCTTCTCAACAGAGGAACTGTACTGCCTGTTAAACAGCTGTGCTGAATTTCTAACCCTTGCATTCCAAGAAAGTAAGGATTGTGATTTTTGGTATCTGGCGATGGAGGCCAAATTAGCCTGTGAGGCGCTTGGGTTTGAGATTCATTCTCTGAAAAAAAATACATTAATTCATTAATAGCAAAGGGAACTTTATGAGCACGGCACTGATGTACTGTAACAATCAATTTAAAAAGGCGTTAAAAACCGCGGAAAACCAAGAGCTCATTTTTAAGTCGTTTGCGGCTTTAGAGCAGGAAATAAAACGACTTGATGAAAAGACCCAATTAAATCTCTATTCATCGGCCACGCAATTTCTAGAAAGCATGATTAACGACCCACAAGACTCCATAAATCCATTGGAAGTGTTTCGGCGTCGTTGTGAATCGCTGGTTGGAGACGAACATGAAGTGGCAAAAAAAGTGGGGCTCGCATTAGGGGTCGTGGTTATTGCATTAAGTCTTATGGCAACTGGTGTTGCCGCAGGTCTCGGCATTGGATTGTTGGTTGGTTTTTGGGAAAGTGCATTTGCTTTTCTAGCCTCCCTTTATGCCCTACAAACCGCATCATTAAGCGTTGCCGCATCAAGTCTCACTTTAGGCTTGGGAGGTGGGATTATTTCAGCATGTTCCTTTTTTAAAGAACCCAAAATTAAGTCAGCCCTTGAGAATTGCGTTGAGGCGGTTAAGCAATCGCATTTATCGGTAGTACCACAGGATGTCATTGGGGATGTTGTGGAAGAGGGCATTAAGCTCAATAGGAATTTTGAGATAGGACAATAAACGTAGCGAGGATGCTCATACTTAGGCAGTAATAAAACTAAAAGGAAAACAACATGCTGGTTCTTACACGTAAAATTGGGCAAAAAGTGGTTATCGATGAAGAGGTGTACTTAACCGTATTAGGAATTAAAGGCAATCAAGTACGTCTTGGGTTTGATGCGCCAGAGGAAATATCAGTTAACCGAGAGGAAATACATCAAAAAATCAAAAGGGAGCAGACCTTGTTTTTAAAAGAGACAGGCTATTGTAACGCGAAGCAGTCTCGTAAAGCTCACTAGATAATAGAAATTTGTTAAGGGAATAAAATGAATTTAAGAAATACATCCACAAGAGCAGTCAAAACGATTGCAGTAATTAGTCCAATAGTTTTAATGGTGAGTTGCGCTGCAACCTCCACAGTAATTGAGCATCGAAATTTAGAAACGGATACCAAATTAAGTCATAGTATATTTCTCGAGCCAAAGGCGCTTAATAAAAAAACAATCTTTGTTAGGGTTAAGAATACGTCCCAAGAAACTTTAAATATTGATAATCAATTAAAGCAAGCATTAGCAGAACAGGGCTATAAAGTAGTCAATAATCCAGAAAATGCCAATTATATGCTGCAGGCCAATGTTCTTCAGATTGGGAAAATGAGTGTATCAGCTAGTCAATCAGCGTTTGGTGGCGGTTATGGCTCGGCTCTAGCAGGCGCTGCTACGGGGACTGCGCTAGGTGCACTAAGTGGCAGTACGAATACAATGATTGGTGCCGGTATTGGTGGAGGAATTATTGGGCTTGCTGCCGATTCGTTAGTTAAGGCTGTTAACTATACGATGATTACGGATGTTCAAATCTCTGAACGTGTTGGAAAGGGTGTAGTTGGGGAACAATTTAATTCCAACCTTCAAAATGGGAACGCCTCTAGTGTTTCCCAGACGTTAAATAAACGTAGTGATTATCAACACTATCAAACACGCGTGGTATCCAATGCTAATAAAGTGAATCTGTCTTTTGCACAAGCTAGGCCAGCACTAGAACACGATCTGGTAAAGACATTAGTGGGTATCTTTTGATACATCCATAAGATCTTTAAGAATGGATTTACCCATTAAAACAATAACAGTACAGAAGGAATGGTAATGAGAATTAATGTTATAGCAGGAGTTTTCCTTACAGCTTTAGGGTCACAGTATGCTGTTGCAACTAGTTTAAATCACTACGATTTAGAAAAAACTATTTTTGATACATCTCATGAGTTAAGCCAGATTGCAGAAGAGAACAAAACCGATTTATGTTCTGGGGATGTCTTAATAGCAGCAGCTTACATGGAATCATCAGGGGCAAAATTGCAGCGTCATCAAATAGGTAGGGCACTTGTTTCTATGACTTATGGGCACAATGAATTAAAAGAAATCAGCAATGTAAGAAGCTACTGTGCTCATTTTTCTTTACAGGTAAAACCCTTTCTTGAAAAGGTCAATGTGATGAAAAGGGAGCTTGAACACATCGCCCTGTCAGAACAGAACAAAACATCGGATTAAGTTCAAAGGCTTAAATCCATAAAAAAGGAGCATTTAATGAAGGCAATGATAACACTCAAGCTATCAATCACACTCATGTTAATGAGTGGGGTGATTTATGCTGAGCGAGGAACATTTATTGAAAAAATTAATTCGAATCATTTGCTTACAGCGGATACGCCACATAATGATGAAAAGGATGTCGCCTATTTTAAACATATTCTTTCAAACGAAAGACTTTATGCGCTTTTGTTATCCTTGGAAAATGAGGTTCCTGAAGCAGCTAAATCAGTTGAGTTTGTGGCTTTGTTCCAAAAACTGGATACAACAAATAGACTGCTAACACACTTGTTAGTTGAACTGAGGAAAAATAACCAATTACTAAGTCAATATACCCTCAAAAAAGGGGTAGCCATGGATGGATAAGCCCTCTTATTAAACATACAAAAACACGACTCATTAAATAAAGAATAAAAAATGAGCACCTTTTGGCGCTCAAGGGATTTTTTTAACCAAAAAAAGGAAAAAGAAATGAAATGTACCGCAGTCTTAAATGATTTTAGCATTAAAGGGTATCTGTACGTCCGGCAATGGCTTCCGTTTGTAATGATTGGATTGGCTCTGATTTGTCTGATGCCGGACAGTTGTTTTGCCGCTGAAAATCGGTTGGCAGGATTAAAATCGGAGGTAGCTGCAACTTTTGGTGCCGATTCAGATGTACCTTATTTTATTCTGTTAGCAGAAGGTCTCGCAGGTTGTTATGCCTATATCAAAACCAAGAATATTGCTTTGCTTGCCGGTGTTCCGGTGCTCATGGTGTTTACTCACTGGGCGTTGAAATAATGGCACGCAGTTACCAAACCTTCATGCTCTCCGATGAGCCAAAAATCGCAGGAATTCCAGTAACTACCGGTCTACCTATCTTTTTACTCACAGGAATTGGGCTTCTGACAGGCCTTGCTTATCAGCTGTTTATGATAGGAGCGGCCTTAAGTTTTACCATGCATGTCAAGTATGGTGGGTTACCTCTGCGTACGTTGTTTGCCATCGTGTATTGGTCGCTGCCCCATGGGTTAACGTCTTTATTATTTCGCGCCTTTCCCGATTCTGCCAACCGACTTTATATCAGGTGAGATATATGAACACTTCATTTCGTGATAATGCCATTGCTAAAAACAGACTTCTTTTAAAAGTGAGTCTGGCATGGGCGCTATCGGGTACCTTGGCGGTCATCTTTTTGATCGCTTTGAATTTTTACACGTTGTTACACCGTCAGGTTCATTGGTTACCGGTGTGCACGGGCGGGGAATTTAGCATAGGGGATAAGGGTTATTCGCCTAAATATTTGAAAAAAATGACCCAAAAAGTAGCCGATTTACGCCTGACCTACAACCCGGAAACGATTGATGCCCGCTACCTTGAGCTATCCCATTTGATTCCTGCCAATTACCAGGAATCATTTAACAAACTTTTGGATGCAGAGCGTAAAACAGTGCATGAAAAAAACGTAAGCTCCGTGTTTTATGACGAAAAGGTGTCTGTGGATGTTGCGACGAATCAAGGACAAATAGAAGGGCTTTTGTACCGAACAAGTCATGGCCTTCAATTAAAGCCCCAACGCAAAATCTATCGCGTGCAGTTTTCATTTAAAAATGGAATGTTAAATCTTATATCCATGCAGGAGAGTCACAATGCCTAACTCAAATTATTATCCAGCCCGAATAAATCTTTCAATTCTAAGTTTGTTATTTTCAGGGATTGTTTGTTCCGGCTCCCCACCTTCTGTTATTGCTTTTGAGGAAGGGGAGCAATTTAACGTCTCTCTTTCAAGTATTAACTTTAATCGGGTGTTTGTTGAAGGTGAAACCATTGTTAAATTAAGTTACCCACACAAATCGCTGACAGTTGATAAAAGTGAAATAGAACCGCCTGCCATCAATGAGGGCTCCGTATACATCAAACCTAATTTCGAAGTCCCAATTACGCTTTTTATTACCACTGATAAGGAGCATCACCTCTCCCTGACCCTAACCCCTGATGAATCGTTTGGAAAGACCCTGCGGTTAGTGGCAAAAAAGCAAACCAAAACCCACTTTGTTACATCCGATACTCAAGACCTAACCGAAGTAGATGAGGTTATGGCTTCCATGAAAGCAGGAGATACCCCAAAGGATTTTAATGTGGCACGCACCATCAGCAGACCTTTTTACATTAAAAAAGACATCAAAGTAACGCTTGAAAAACATTATCAGGGCTCACGGTTTACAGGCTATGTCTATCGATTAGAAAACACATCCAACCATGAAGTTGGTCTTACAACCGAGTTATTTTCTAATCGCGAAGCGCTTTCGTTGTCATTGAGTGATGAGCAACTTGCGCCCCGAAAAGTCGCCTATTTATACGGACTATACAGCAATGAAGGTAAGGCTTAGTCGCTTTAGTTTAACGGGAGTTTTTGATGTTTAAAAAATTTAAAAAATGGATGTCCTCAAAGTCCCAGAATGCCAATAAATTGGCCAAAAAGGAACAGCTAAAGCATGCCTTGGTTTTATTAGTGGTTGGCGGTTTATCTTATGGATTTTATTGTTATTCCTCAGCTGAGCGTAAAAAACCCGTAATTCAAGAAGAGGCTCATTTTGATGGTGTTTTTGAAAGCACCTTTAATCAAGGCAGTGATGAAGCCTTGATTGTGCAGCAGCAACATCAAATTGACTCTTTAAAAGACTTAGTGATGGCTAACGAAAAAAAACAGCAGGTACACGCCACGCTACCCGAACCTGATCCAGACACTAAGGCTTTGGTTGCCGTCATGCAAGAAAAGCTTGCACGTCTTGAAGAAGAGAATAAAAAAACCAACGAACAATTACAGGTGGCTCTTTTGTCTACTCGCCAAGCAAGCCTTGTTACCGTAAGACCTCCAACACGTGAGGAAATTGAAGCAAGGCAAAAGAATAGACAGAAAGCGGAGCGTGAAATGCTCGCCCATTCAGGGCTTGAAACCGTCCAGTTTAGAAGTCGCAACAAACACAATAATGAGGTACGAACGGCCAAGAATTATGTTTGGGCAGGAACCTTTGTTGAGGGCGTGTTACTCACTGGAATTTTAGGTGATGCGGGGATTAATGGTTCAAAAAACATGGGAACAGCATTAATTCGCCTAACGAGTGGTGGGATTATGCCAAATAACCAACATTCCCATCTCGAAGATTGCACTGCAATTGTGTCCACCTATGGTGACTTATCAGGAAGTTCTGTAGTGCTTCACTTAGAAACACTGTCCTGCGCGGGAAGCACTATAAATTTCGAACAAAAAGTGTATGGCTCAGTATTTGACATAGACGCCATGCAAGATTTACGTGGCACCTCGATTTTAAAAACCAAACCTTTGCTGGGTTATTCAGCAGCCGCTGGAATGCTAGCAGGGTTTGGGGATGGGCTTAGGAATTTAAATACAGCACAAACTATTAATCCTGGTGCGGGAACCATTACCACTTATGGACAAGCCTCAACGCTTGCTCAATCTGCTGCGGGTGGTGCGCTTAGTAATCCTGCCAATCGAATTTCAGATTATGTGATGCGTATTGCCGATATTTATCATCCCCTGGTTGTAGCACGTGCGGGACGTAAAGTATCTGTTTTATTTACTAAGGGATTTTGGATTGACAAAGAACATCAAGTTTATGAATCCGGAAAATCAATAAATGAAGGGCGTGCAGAAAATGACTCGGGTATCACAACCACCATCAGTCGTGCGTATGAGGAACATCAAGACAGACGCGATGAAGAAAATTCTTGGTTAGGGGCAAATGGACAAGAACCCATGATGCACGCATCGCTTATGGATAATAAATTGGTAGGTCAACAAGGACAATCTAGCACCCCATTGTTTTCAACCGTACAAAATGAGGAGCCATTACATGACTAATTTTAAGGTGTTATTCAGCGCCATGGTGCTTGTATCGCAATTATGCGCCTGCTCCAAATCCATCTTAGATACTAAAGACGCGCGTTGTCCTTTTCTAGATAGAGGTGGATGTCAAAGCATGGAAATGGTGAATCGTATGGTACAGGAAAAACGCTATACCCCAGATGGCCAATTTGTACAACAAGCCAATAATCGCCTTCTTTATTATCGATATAAGTAGGACTTTGATTTAAGTCTATTTAATAGGAGAACACATGTTTGCGAAAGTCATAGACTGGGTGGAAGAGACCCGCGAGCTGCTTAAAGAATGTTTCCATGATGAGGATGCGGATAGGAAAAAATCTGTGGATCTCAATCTTGGCGAGTATCACTACCCCTCAGTCACAGAGCTCTTGTTGCCCTATCAGTACTTTGATGAAGGATCCCAGTTGTTTTTTAATGAATACAATGCAGGATTAATCTACCGGATTATTCCTTTAACCGGGGCTAATGAGCAAATAGCCGAGCAGCTCGATACGCTGCTTCAATCCAAAGTGTCACACGACTTTACCTTGCAGATCATATGTATCAAGCACAATCAGGTGGGGCATGAGATTGACTCATTTACGCGACAATTTGAAAAAAGTGAGTTTAAAAATTTAAGCCTTTTAGGAGACAACCTCAAAGCATTTTATCAGCATGCAGCCATACATGGCTTTAAAACCAATACGACAAGCTCTCCGCGATTAACTAACACAGAATGCTTTATCGTAATTGATAAGGTCAATAAAGAATCCGAGAGTGATTTAAAAGCCTGTTTTGGTCAGTTTCGCGTGTCGTTTGAAGCCTCTTTAACGGCAGCGAAGATTGGGTATAAACGAGGGGATCCCACTGATTTTTTACAACTGCTCCAGTTCTATCTGGCTAATTGCCCAGATTCTGTTGTGCCAAATCTTATTTCCTATGACAAAACCAAGTTACTAAAAGAACAGGCACTGTCTCACGACTTTGATGTAACGATTGAAATGGATGGCGTATTGATTCGTGGGGTGAATGAACAGGGACGCCCTTATGACACTGCGGTGTCCGTGCTGACCATCGACAGGTTGCCAGGCGAGTTTCATTTATGGGAAAACATTAATAATACGAGCAATATTTTCCACCCGGATAAAAGCATCCCCTGCAATCATATCGTGTCTGTTACTTATCTTGTAGAAGAACAGGGTAAGGCGCAGAGTCGTGCTAATCGCAAAACCCGCGACCTGGATAAGAAATCAAAAAGTGATTATGCATTGAACGTGGCAGGAACTGAAACTCAAGCCCGTGTATGGCGCACATTTCGTGATGATTTATCAGCGCAAAAAACGCGCTCCGTTAAAATGCTCTATAACGTGGTCCTTTTTTCAAGACCGCATGAGAAAGAGCGGGATGTGGAGGCCGCACGAACTGCCTTTGCATTCAACGGAATTAAATTAGCGCAGTGCAAACGCATGCAATGGCCTTATTTTTTAGTATCCATGCCGTTTTTTTTCACAGGCAATCTGGTTAAAGACTTCTCCCTACCTACTATGATGTGGCCTATCTCGTCTTGGAATGCGACACAATACATGCCGCTTCTCGCAGATTGGGCAGGAGTTGGCCGCGGCATCCTACTTCCTACCCTGCGTGATCAGTTTGCCTGTATCGATCCCTTTTCAGGGGTATTCGGCACGAACTTTAATATGGCGGTGACGGGTACTTCAGGTGGCGGTAAAAGTTTTTTTATTCAAATGCTGATGCTTAATGTGCTCTTTAATGGTGGAGATATATTCATCATTGATGTAGGCGGAAGTTATAAAAAATTGTGTGAAGCCTTAGGCGGAACTTACCTCCAATACAGTAATTTAGCCATGAATCCGTTTACTCACGTCACCGATATTCTCCGTGAAATTGATGATCTTATCGCTTTATTTGAGTTATTTACCTGCCCCACCAGTGGTGCTACAGATGATGATAGAGGTACGTTACGCGAAGCCATATTGAGGGCTTTTGATGCCTATCAAAACAAGACTCTTATTGACAATGTATCGCACGAATTATTAGCGTTATATGAGGCGGATCGCGAAACCTATCCTACAGCACGGATACTGTCAAAAAACCTACAACGTTATTGGTCGGATGCAGAACACGGCAAAGCATTTAATGAGCCGTCGCAATTATCGCCTCATGCCCGCATCATTGTTGTGGATTTAAAAGAAATTGAAGACAACAAAAGCATCCGTGCACCTGTTTTATTATCAGTGATGTCTCAATTTCAACGCAGAATCTTTAATTCAGACCGAGACAAACAAAAGATGTGCATCATCGATGAAGCCTGGTCATTTTTTACAGGCGATGCCATTGCTGCCAATTTCATCACTAAAGGATTTCGTACAGGACGCCGTCACAAAGCTTCATTTGTCACGGTAACTCAAGGAATTGAAGATTATTTTGAATTTTCAGAAGCGAGGGCTGCCTGGGAGAACTCCGCTCTTAAGCTTATTTTTTTACAGGAAGAATCCCCACTTCTAGAGCATCAAAAAAAGCACGACACTTTTTCTGACTATGAGATGAGCATTCTTAAATCTTTTCCAAAGGCAAAAGAAGCAGGATTCTCCCAAGTATTGCTGCGCGCTAATGGCATTTCCTCGTTTCATCGTTTATTTGTCGATCCGTTTACCCGCGTACTTTTATCTTCGGATGGCGATGATTATCAAGCAGTGCAAAATTATGTCATCAGAGGTGTTGCATTTCTTGATGCAGTATTCCTTGTGGCGCAAGAACATTATGGGAAATCGTATGCAGCATAGTCAAATAGGTTTAAAGATGTGGACGATAGCGTGTGTTGCAGGTTTCGTCTTTCTGTCACTTTTGTTTCTTGCATTGCAAAAGCCCACGCATCTTGTGGTGGTGGACATGACCCGTGCCATCCAAAAGCCCTCAGTGATACTTGCTCACTCTAAATTGACCTCCGAGACACAACTAAAAATCATGGAACGCTTTTCAAAGATGTTGCCACACATCATTAAGGAGTACGCCAAAACACATCGAGTCACGGTTATAAGCGCATCAGTTTTAGCAAGCCATAACACCCTTGATGTGACCGATGAGGTGGTAGATATGACTATCACAAGGATGAAGCATGATGGATAAGCACGCGCGAGTTATTAGTTTCATCCTGATTTGTTTTTTCCTGCATAGTTCTTTAGTTATCGCAAAAAACATCGGTCAGTACGGCCAGGTATTTCCTGTGATTGAGGAGGATTTAAGGCAGGTGATTATGAAACGGCTACAACACATGGAGCAAAGCGGTGAGCTTGCGCAACACCAAAGGATTATTGGTCAACGTGTGGCCGAACACATTATAAGACCCAAGCCCTTAATGCTAACGCCCACCAAAAAGCCTAAGACGTATCAAATCGACCCTACTGTTATGGTCTCACACGATGTATGGACACCTGATGGAATTTTAATTGCACGAAAGGGTACCTCACTGAATCCGTTTAGCCATATTCAATTTTCTAAAACGCTGTTTTTTTTCGATGCAGACGATGCGCATCAAGTGGTTTGGGTAAAAAAGCATTACCGAGATTATGAGCATGTGAAATTTATATTAACGGGTGGGGATATTCGCAACGCCTCAGAACTTTTTGGACGAATCTATTTTGATTTGAATGGCCTGATTACAAAACAATTGCATATTAAGCATGTGCCCTGTGTGGTCAATCAAAATGGGCTTTTTTGGAAGATAAAAGAAATCGGAGTTCATGATGAGTAAGCCTCTTTTTTATTTTGGATTATGGTGTCTTATGCTCAGTGCGCCCCTTTTTGCTTCCCAGTGTAAAGGACATTTTGTAAATCCAATTACCGATGTGTGCTGGGACTGTTTGTTTCCGTTAACCATTGGTTCGTCCGCTGTTGTGAAAAGCCACTACCCTGATACGAAGGAGAGCCCTAGCAGCCCTTTGTGTTCATGTCCTGAAAAAGGTCAGCTTCTTGGTATAACCATTGGGTATTGGGAGCCTTTCGCCTTAGTAGACATCACAAGAAAGCCTTATTGCATGGTCAATTTAGGAGTGCAATTAAATATTAAAGATCAGGGTTTAGGTGGTTCGCAAATGCCAGAAACCGATGGGCGCGGGGCTTTTTATTACGTGCATTGGTACAAATATCCGCTGATGTATTGGTTGCAGGTCTTAACCTCATTAGGATGCATGGAATCAGAAGATTTCGACATTATGTTTCCCTCGGAACTAGATCCCACGTGGAATGATTCGGAGTTTGCCTTTATCCAAAATCCTGAGGCGACGTTATTTAGCAGCCCTCCGGCACGAGCGGCGTGTGCACTTGATGCCGCTCGAGCTTTAGTGGGGACAGCAAAAGACTCTCTTTTTTGGTGTCAGGGCGCACAAGGTTCCACCTATCCCTTAACAGGATTTGTTGCGAATCAATCAAGTCCCATATCAGCGGCGGCTCTACTTGCCGAGCGTGCAGATTTTAAATTGCATCGAATCGGTGCCATTACCGATTCCGTGGGTAAAGATTCGCCTGCGATTTGTAAGCGCTACAAATCAGCCATTTTACCTAAAAGTCGTTATCGCTATCAAATGGTAAATACTTTGCCTGATGCACGTCAATGTCAACCCTTTGGACGTTCAGTCATTACCTGGGAAGCAGGACATACCTATCCTAGCGATGGGGATAATTTTGGGTTTTTGATATGGCGAAAAAGAAATTGTTGTTTCCTATAAAAGGAGTGTTTCCAATGGATTCTAAGAAAGAAGTAGGGCAGGGCGGAAGACAATACATCTGTAGTTTTTTTGTTATCGCTTTTTTTATAACGTGTGTTTCGGGGAGTTATGCGAACACCAATGATAGGATTAATGCATATCAGGCAGAAGCTCTAAATCAAGCCTCGCTCACTTCAAAAAAACAATTGGAGACGCTCAAGGGTGCGTCCATTAAAAATCAATCAGAGCACAAAAGCCTTATTGATACGCTGATGCAACGTGCTGTAAGTAGTGTTTCTGCAAAACAAAAACCGCAAGGAGCCGAAGGTGCTGTATTGTTTGTTTCTTTTTCTATGCCGGAATCGCTTTTATTTGCATTGGCTGATGAAGCGGCTCTTTTTAATATACCTGTAGTCATTAATGGTCTTGTTGATGGGGATTTTAAAAAAACCATTGAAACCTTTAAACATCTTAATCATGAAGCCCAAAAGCAGCATTTTAATTTCAAAGGAATAGCCATTGATCCGGTATGGTTTACCCAATTCCAAATTAAGTCTGTGCCAGCACTCGTTGTAACAACGCCATCCCATGCATGCATGACAGGGAGCGATTGTGTCCAACCCTTTGATGTGGTTTATGGCAACGCCAGTATAAAAAAAGCCTTAGAACTGATTGCCGAAAAAGGGGATGCGGCAGTACAACGGGCACAGACTATTTTGGAGAAAGGGCATGTATAGAATCATTTGGGTGGTGGTGTTAACCCTGGGATGCTCCTTCATCGCCTTTTCTAATACGATGGCTCAAGATTTTCAAAAACAAAAAGAGTTTGCCAAATCTTTAGGTACCCAACCATTAACGGCTATGAATCAATTTCAACCTGAAACTACATTTAAAGACTACAACAGTAAGCCTGCCGAACAACGTTATTATCAAGGAATTGAAGTAGAAAAAATGGATTTAACCTCAGAAGCCGCCAAAACATTAGAAAATGATGTCGCAGGAAAAACGGTAGTCGATCATTTTGGGCAAAATCAATTTGAAGTGAATAAAAAAAGCGACATCATTAAAAACGCCAAATTGATTGAGGATGAGAGCTATGCCCTAACTCATGGGCTGTCTAATGACAAAGTAACATGTGATGCGCCTGCCAAAGCGTGTGAGATTAAATCTCATGAAGAGATGTGTCATACATCAAGGCAATTACCAAACGAGACGTGCATTAAAAAACGAAATGTTTTTGTAAATTCAGATCACCTGAATCAAAGGTCTGATTTTGAGGTGGTGGTCGGTAAAAAATGGACGGGCTACATTACGGTAAACCTCATAACAGGTGCTATGAGTAAAGCTCAGGGCGGGCATCTTAGCAATCCTCTAAAATTGGCTCATCCTTGCGAACAGATGAATGCCTCCATTCATTCGGTTACAAACAATGGACAAAGTGCCGGTTGGGTTCGTGTTGTAGGTCTACCTAGTTGCCAAAATAATGCCGAAGTGACTCTTTTTATTGGGGATAAATTTAACCGTGTCTACCCAATACAGGTTGCATTAACTGTTGTTGTTCACACTAAAGCATATGTTCAAGAGGAGCGCTGGGACAATGGATGTCAGAAATTCGAAGCAATGGGGCTGTGCCATCGGGTTGAAGAGCGATGCACTGATTCAACCACGACTCGGGTGATTGGTGGCATCCCTGTGAGCCGTGATTGTTGGCAGTATGATGCAACTTACAGTTGTGCTTCTGCACAGACTGATGAGTGTCGCGTGCAACGGGATAAGGGGTGTTTGCAACTGAGTTCACGTTGTACCCAGATGGTGAATAATGCGTGTTCGATTTATGAGCAATTATACAGCTGTCAGGAAACAGTGTGTCCTACTAAAACGCCGTGTGTAACCAATCTTTTTTGTGCGGATGGGGAGTGTACCGATCACATTTCATCTCAAAATGATGATTTCGGCACCAGTATCGCACCTCTGGCAGTAGTGGGTGAGGCAGGGCGTGAATTTGGTAAAACACAAGCGTCTCTATTTTCTGGTCATCCCGTTCAATGCAAGGTATGGATAGGAAATCTTGTGGATTGTTGTTCGAATAAAGGATGGGCTGACAAAATCCACCTTGATATGTGTCGTGAAGAGGATAAAGAGCTGGGTAAGGCGAAGCTTAATTATTTAGCGCATTATGTGGGTAAATTTTGTAGTAAGAAAGTGCTTGGAGTGTGTACTGAGCATAAGCGAACTTATTGTGTCTTTGACAGCAAAATAGCGCGTATTGTTCAGGAAGAAGGGCGATTACGTCAGCTTAATCCCAATGCATTAGGTGATGCTGAAGATGCAAGTTGTGCCGGATTAAGTGTTTCCGAATTACAGCAATTGGATATGGGGCGTATTGATTTTGTTAGTCCCGTTTATCCTTATCCTTTTGGAACAGCTATCAAAGAGGCGGGTATCGTAGGGGATGTGGCGCTTAAAAATCCCAATCCAGAAAAAACGATGGATGAGATGAAACGGCGTATCTCTGAGCGGGCTGCCAAATGATGAAATTAATCGCATGCCTTTTTATGTTGTTCTCACCTCAACTCTTTGCAGAGTTAAATCATGCACCTGCTCATGGGTTTCACTGGTACAGTCAAGAGGCAGAAGAGCCCATTCATAAAATGCTTCCAAAACCACAGGAGCCCCCAAAACCTACCCCTTATGAACAATTGATGGATGTTCGAAAAGCCACGCTGAACAAGCTGGCAACGGCCTTAATTGAACCTTCATTTGATGCCACATTGGAGTATATGAAAGCCCAGCAATACTATGCGAAAAACAATCAGAAATTTGTCCAATATTGGCAACAAGTTCTATTGGTGCATCCAGAACTAGACACGACGTTGCATTTCCCAACGGATAACTCAGCCATTGCGATTCGTAACGACTCAAACAATGCGTTAATTGAAAAAATAGTGAATGAGGCGTCCAAGCATTATGGGCTTATCCTGTTTTATAAAGGAAATAGTTCCTTATCCCAAAAAATGATTGCTCATTTGATTCCCTTTGTAAACGCCTCACACTTTTCGATGATATCGGTCACGACCGATGGACAACCCATTGAAGGGCTGCCTAATCCTAAGAATGTGCCTTTAGAAACGATACAAAAAAACATGAATTTGGAATCACGTTACATGCCCGCCCTTTTTCTTGTGAATCTTAAGACACAAAAAATGTCACCTCTGTCCTACGGCTTTGTCTCAACAACGGAGCTAAAAGAGCGGTTACTGGATGTGGTCACTCAGTACAAACGATTTAGCTATGAGGGGATTTCCGAATGATAACCCGTGCCATTTTATTAGCGATAGTGTTTTTATCTCAAATAAGTTATGCCAATGTGGCAGTGAATGAACTAAATCTGCTTCTTTCAAAAAAAGAGGCAACAAAAGCATCTGTTAAAAATGCCGATCCTGCAATAAAAGATTTATCGGATAATTATTATTTTATTTTTATTTATCGCAGTACCTGTCCTCATTGCCATAATTTTGCACCCATTTTAAAAGATTTTTCCGATACCTTTCATTTTAAAGTGCATGCTTACAGCACAGATAGTGAGCCGCTGGATGGATTTAGTGCAGATCCTTTAACACCAGAACTATTTCAAAAGCTCTATGTGGCAGGGGGGTATAAGCCCACGGTTCCTGCCTTGTTTTTAGTAAACAGCCATACCTTAGACGCCTATGCTGTTTTATTTGGTGAGTCTTCCCCCTATCAACTGGCACGCCGAGTTCAGGAATTAAAACAGCATATTGAGGAGAAATTTCATGATTAAATCGTGGACTATGGCATTCGCTTTCCTGCTGAGCACTCCTATCTATGCTTCGGCAAGCAGCGATCTCTCCGATTTTTTTAATAATTTAGGCTATGCGAGTAATGTGACTGGTGCATCTTCTTATGAATCACAAGCTGCGGGTTTTGCATCACTGGGCTCTGTCTATGCCCGAAATCAGGTACGAAGCATTCAGATAGCTCATGTTGATGTTCCAGGTATGCGTTCAGGATGTGGCGGGATTGATATCACCGCTGGGGGATTTTCATTTATCAAGTCCGATCAAATTATTAAATTCATGCAAAACATTTTAAGTAATGGTGGTGGTTATGCATTAAATTTAGCCTTAGAAACGGAGTTACCTGAAATAGCTCATTCCATGCAATTCATGCAGAAATTGGCTAATGACATCAACGGAACGAACTTTAACTCGTGTGAAATGGGTGAAAATTTGGCTGCTGCTGTTTGGCCTAAAAACCGCGCCGCGCATCAACGATTGTGTGAAGATATAGGTCGTCATAATAATTCCTTTGCTGATTGGGCTGAAGCACGACAGCAATGCACCACAGAAGAGGGCATGAATAAGCAAATGGAGGCTGCAAAAAACAATCCCGAATATAAAGACCGTGTTTTAATGGATACCAATGTGGTTTGGGATGCATTACAACTCAATGAATTTATTAAAAAGGATAAAGCGCTGTCCGAAGTATATATGTCCATTTCTGGAACCCTGGTCTTTGATGCCAAAGGAGGGGTTCAAACCTACCCATCCCTTGCTACTAACCAAGATTTTATCAAAGCAATGCTTTATGGGGGGAAATTGCCTAGCTATAAATGCACTGATGGAGGGATCCCCATTAAATGTATTGTAATTAATGCAGCAGGAAGTCAATCAATTAATAGCAAGGATGCGCTTGTGTTTCAGGTACAAACCTTACTTCAAGGAGTTTATGAGCACATAAAGGAAGGCACCGCCTTAACTCCAGCACAAAAGGGATTAATAGAGCTCACCCAGCCCTCGGTTTTCCAATTGATTTCGGCCAGTGCGCAACAAAATATTGGTATTCAGAGCAGTTATGAACTAGCACAAAGTGTTGCAACTGATTTACTGGCTCAATATCTGGCTAACTCACTCGAAGTGATTCGCGCATCGCTTGCGGGGAAAGATATTGGACGGATTAATGAGGAGAAGCTTTTCAATAATCTAAATATTGCACAACAGTTTGTAGCGCACTTTAATAGCGATACTCGGGCGCGTTTTAATTCAGCTCTGACCACCAATCAATTAGTGCAAAATAATGTAAAACAGGCACTCAATGCGCTTAATCCTATTTTAAGACAAACTTATACTGGAGGGGCACAATGAGCCCATTATTGATATACACGCCACAAAATGGAATATTTTTAAAAGAAATGCTTGATGGGATGGCCGCTTTATTAGGCACATCAACCTTTATCACGGCTTGTGACATCATTATGATTCTATCGGTTGGTATGGTTGGGTATCAGTATGTTTTAGGTAAAAAACTAGAATCATTGACACGCTTTATACTGACCACCTTTTTAGTCACCTATTGCGTGCTTGGGATTAGATTACCTGTGGCTATTATTGATATGCAAACCGCAGAAGGGGCAGGGGAGGCTTTAACGGTGGATCATGTTCCATTAGGTGTTGCGTTACCTGCAGCTCTAATCAGCGGAATGGGTTATGGAATCACAACGGGGTTTAGTGATGTATTTCACATGCCTGATAGCTTGGAATACAACAAAACCGGGATGATTTTTGGGGCAAGAACTTGGCTTGCTGCCACTCAAACCAAGCTTTCCATGTCGCCTGATTTGGCTGCGGATATGTCGTCTTATATCCGCCAATGCATCTTTACTGCTAAAGTTTTGGCAAGCCATCAAATAAGCCCACAAGAGCTTGTTAATAATGGAAATCTCAATAAAACCTACTTTGAAAACCCCTCTCCTATTTATCGTGTGATTTTGCATGACGGAACGAATTTAAGTTGTGGGGAGGCTGCATCCAATTTGAAAAAAAGACTTCCACATGCTGCAAAGCTTGAACTGGAACGATTAAACCATTTAGTTACCACAGGCTCTCAATCAAAGAATTCTACAGAAACCTTTAGTGATAGATTTCAAGCTGCGCATACCTACTACATGAATATAACTACGGATGCAGCAGAAACACTTACTCAAAACATATTAATTAATGCCACTCGAGATGCGGCGGCGGATGCTTTTGCATTTAATGGCGCAGATGCTGCTCTTATGAATTATACCAACACAAACAGTACTCAAAAAATGCACATAGCAGAGGCGAATAGTTTTTGGCTTGCAGGATTTCGACTGCCTTATTACATGAGCGTGATGTGGATGTTAACCCTATGTATTTTTCCATTAGTAGTCCTTATTTCATTTTTCCCAACCATGAGCAATGTGTACTTCTTATACTTACAATCACAAGTCTATCTTTGGTCGTGGCCACCCCTGTTTATCATCATTCATTGGTTTGTTTCCATGGCTTCTAGTATCACAATTACTCTCTTTGGCGAAAAAACGGGAGGCGTGACGTTTTCTAATATTGATGCACTGGCAACCTTGCACAGCAATTTTGCTTATACCGCAGGGGCATTAGCTGCCAGTGTGCCAGTTCTTGCCTATTACATTACTAAGGGTCTTGGAAGTATTTTAAGTACCTCATCGCAACATTTTGGCGGTATGGCTCAATCCTTGTCGGTTAGTGAAGCACAATCTGCGGCTCAAGGTAATATTTCCATGGCGTCCTACAGTGGATGGAACATGAATTATGAAAATACCAGTGCTAATAACTTATCGGCGAATAAACACGACACGAACTGGACAAACATGCACGGGATGCATACCGAGCAAATGGGAAGTGGCGTTTTAAAAACAACTACAGGAAGTGGGGATGCCGTTTTTGATGTAAATCCAGGTATGTCTCGTGGTCCTATTCACATATCAGATGCTAAAGCGATAAGTGGTTCACTAAATCAGGCTTATGAAGAATCAAAGCAAGCCGCAGCAAATCAGTCACAGCATTATCAAACTTCCTTATCAAATTTTGCTCATAGTGCGGTGCAGTTATCTAAAATGCAAGGACACGATTTGCGTTTAGGTGATGGGGTATCGGAAAGTGAATCGGGTCAATACAATCAGGCATTGTCCACCATGACGCATATTGCCTCGGATGTTGCAAAGCGTGAAGGAATAACGCAAGAAGATGCATTGGCGCGGATGACCTCAGCTGGATTAAATGCACATGCAGGCGCCTCCAGTGAAAAAAGTATTTTGGGAAGCATTGGCAAACTGGCTGTTGGAGCAAGTGGTGGTGTGGATGGGCATTCTAAAATAGAACGCTCCTCAACCAGTAGTGATAGATACCATGAAGGAACGGACAACAGTGTTTCGGCTAAAGAGGCGCACGATTTTAATCAAGCCCTTAATTACGTCAGTCATTTTGCGCAGACCCATCAGTTTGATAACAGTCATTCCGAAGGGGCGAGCCTTTCTAATCAGATGGGGGCTGATTTACGAGAGGCACAAACCGCAAGTCATAACTATGATGCATCGATGTCACAAGCCGCTCGCATCAGTACCGCCCGAAGTTATGTGGAATCTCATTCAGAACAAATCACAACCGATCTGAATCAGGCCTTTCCGAAATTTGTTGCAAGCCGTATTGGTGAATCTGCTCGTGATGATTTGTATTCTCATCCCGGAGATATGGCCTCATTACAAAAATTACAAACACTGGGGACAGAGTTTATCAGCACCCAACGTGATGGCTTAATTGCACGCTACGGTAACGCGGGAAAAGGTGACCTAGTTGACTCTGCATATCTGCACGCATCAACTCCATTAAGAACTAAAGAAGGGGGAATGATCGCCCAATATCAGAAGGATAGTGATGCATTGCAGGCGAATGGTAACGCCGCGGGAGTTGGGGTTGATGTGGACACAGCGCAACGAATGCAGCAAAAAATTAACAGTCAGATCGATGGTGTTGTGACTAAAACAAGTGTCGGTGGAGGACGACTTAAGAGTCAATACCAACAGGCAGTTAGTACAACCCACAATGATGTGGGTGAAGGAAAAAAACTCGGACAAACCAATCTGGTTGCGCCAGCAGGCTTAACTAAATGGTTTGATCATCACGATAAAGCAGCTGAGAAAAAGGAACTTATCCATGAATAACACAACAATGACACCTCAGGAATTAAAAGAGGCCATCACTGAAGATATCGAGACGCTAAAAAAACTGGAAGTAGACATTATGCCCGCTGATGAATATTACAAGGCGAATCTGCATTTGTTTCTCCATGTATTTTTAAAAATATATGGAACAATCCTGTTAGGGATGGTTCTACCCGCCTTTTTTTATTGGCAAGAATTGATAAGCGCCCCTGTTCATGAAATTTTATCATCCCTCGGACTGATGGCGTTATTGGCTCTAGGAATATGCCTTTTTGCGTTTTTGTTTCTCTACAGTGCTTTAAATCAGTATGTTTTAATTAACTATCAATTAAGAGCGAAACTTAAAACCGGGGATTTGATAGTACAGAAAATGAGACAGGCTGGAACCATTGCTTATCGCATTTATGCTGCGGTTGTTCTTATTCCCTCCCTTTTTCTATTTCCGGGTGGCGCCGTATTCTTAGCCTTTGGTGCTTTTTTTATTAGCGGTATTTTAACCAGTATCCTTGTTGAAATGGAACTAAATCGTATTGGAATCAGCACGCTGTTTACTCTTGTAAAAAACTATTTTGATAAGGACAAAAAGGCTGTGGCTGAATTCTCCCAAAACAAATAAAACCATCACAAAAGATTAAATTTTAACCACAAAAACAAGCAGTGGAAGCCGCTGCTTTGCCCAAATTAAGGATAAATGAGAACTATGAGCACTCGATCAAAAAACAGGCATTACACCCTAGGCGGTCAATATTCATCTAATAATGTACTTATGTGGTTTCAAATTAACAAAGTACTGTTTCATGTGTACTTAATTATTTGGGCAGTATTTAGTCTACTTTTGACCTGTATTTTTGCACCGCATGGAATGATAAGTCAGACGTTATCCTATCATGGCGCTCATTTTTATCACCTAGCTGGGGTGCCACATGTGTTTTCTATTCCTGTTAAAGGAGGTTATGCAGCGCAGACAGTCGAACAGATACTCCATAATCACTATTTTTCATCAATATCCTATCGTTTACTGAACCTGTTTTTACAGTCAACCCTATGGGCTCTTCCCTTCTCGTTGTTTGCGGTACTTTTAGTGAGCCGTTATTTCATTTATCAAGGAAAAGTTCAAACGCAAAATCAATTTATTCGAGGGGCGAGTTTAGTTCCTGCAGAAACCCTCAAAAAACACATAGTTAAACTAAGAAAGGCATCTGATTTAAATCTTGATGGATTTCCCCTGTTAGAAGGTGCAGAGGTACAGCATTTATTGGTGCATGGCACGGTCGGCATGGGAAAAAGTCAGTTTATTATGAAATTAATGGATTGCTTACGTGCACGAGGGGACAGAGTCATTGTCTATGATAAAGGGTGCACTTTTACTCAAGCCTACTTTCAGGAAGGTCATGATGCCTTACTCAATCCCTTTGATGCACGCTGTGCTAATTGGGATTTATGGCTGGAAGCCCCGAAAGATGAATTACTAGAAAATATGGCCGAAAGTCTCATCCCTATGCATGGAGAAAACGATCCGTTTTGGGTTAATGCGGCGCGTACCGTATTTGCATGTCTTGCAAGCCAAATGCGTGAGGACAAAGACCGATCATTATCTAAGCTGCTAGGTTTACTTGTAACGGGCGAGTTTAGCGAGCTAGAACCCTATCTTGCTGGCACGGCTGCTGCAACCTTAGTCAGTAATAAAATAGAAAAAACAGCCATTTCAATTCGTTCTGTCATTACAACCTACCTTAAATCAATGCAGTCGTTAAGTGGTCTTGCTGAATCGGGACGAAGCCCCTTTTCCATTCGGGATTATCTATTAAATAAAGAGTTGGAAGGTTGGCTTTTCATATCAAGTAATGGAGAACAACATAAATCCTTAAAACCGTTGATTTCCATGTGGATTGCCATGGCATCGTTAACCCTTTTAAGTTTGCCAGAAGATGCCAACAGACGCATTTGGTTTATTTGTGATGAGTTACCCAGTTTACATAAATTACCCTTACTGGGTGAAACCATTGCTGAAGTCAGAAAATTTGGTGGTTGCTTTTTACTTGGGATGCAAAGTTTTAGCCAGTTAGAGAAGGTCTATGGACGTAGTGGGGCGGCTGAAATTTTTGACTTGCTCAATACGCGTGCTTTTTTTGCAAGCCCTAGCCATGAAATGGCGCAACTTGTAAGTAAGGAGCTTGGGGATGAGGAGATTGACGACACCCGAGAAAATTATTCCTATGGAGCTAACTCCATTCGAGACGGTATTTCGTTAGGCAAAAATCGCATTACGCGACCTTTAGTGACTTATCCTGAAATTATGGGACTTGATCCGCTCACCTGTTACCTGCGCCTACCGGGTCATTATCCGATTACAAAATTGGAACTACATTATCAAAAAAGAAGTGCAAAGGCTGCAGGTTTTTTACCTCGTGCCATACCGTCAATTGCTGCCTGTAATGCCGACCTTAAAAATGAGTCTGATAATAATGACCCAGCAGACAATCGTTTTGATCTTCAGGCACAAACCGTTACGAAACGTGTCGAACGAGAATGTGGAATGGAATCTATTTTTTGAGAGAGAAATAAATCATGTTAAGTATGCAAGTAAAACCTATTAATAATCCCAAGTATTATTTTGATAAAGAAAACTACTATTTTACGAATCAATTAACTACCGAATGGGTTGGATTAAGTGCCGCACGTCAAAATCTCTCAGGCGAGGTAAACGTACACGACTTGGAAGCGGTGGTCGGAGGCACGTTACCAAGCGGTGATGTCATTGGCTTAAAATCAAAAAGTGGAGAAATAAAGCATCGTGGAGGTTATGATTTGACCTTCTCCGCACCTAAATCGGTGTCGTATCTGGCTCTGGTCTGTGGGCATAAAGAATTTGTTGATTTGCACCTAAATGCGGTGAAAACCGTACTGAAACTCATTGAGAGGGAAGCAGCTGAGGCACGAAAGTCAGGAAAAGAGGGCATGGAGTATGAAAAAACAGGCAATTTGTGCTTTGCAACCATTCTTCATGATACTTCGCGAGAGCAAGATCCCCAGCTTCACGTTCATGCGTTGTTGATGAATTTTACTGAGCGTCTTGATGGCAACTGGCGAGCACTTGCCTCTGACATGAGTCGTAACCACGGCACCATGGAGTGGATTATGAATAACCAAATTTTTTTAGGGCTTGTGTACCGTTCTGAAATTGCCCTTGGTTTAAAAAACATGGGCTTGGAAATAGAACAGACGGGTGATCCTCATGGTTTATTTGAAATAAAACATTTTGATAAGGAGCTCCTGGCGCAACTGTCCAAACGCCGCGCACAGGTTGAGGAACAAATCAAGGGCATGCACTCTGATTCCTTAAAAGCTTATGACAGGGCAACTCTGGATTCTCGAAAAGCAAAAGAAGAGGTCGACCCTGAAGTTTTGCGTGCACGTTGGAACAAAGAAAGCGAAGCTTTGGGGGTTAATCCATCGACTTATTTAGCTACCTTAAAAGAGCAAACTGATGCAAAACAGGCGATCAAACCTTATAAGTCTAATGGTCAAGCGCATGGCATGGGGGTATTTGATGCTATTGCTCACTTAGAAGAAAAAAAACTTAAATTTACCTATCAGGAACTCTTGCAGACTAGTCTTCATTTTTCATTAGGTGAACAGAGTTTTAGTGAGCTGATTCATCAGATAGAGCACGCGCTTGATACAAAGCACCTTATTGCTCTTGATACAGAAGATACTTGTTTTACGACCAAAGGGCTTATTAATAAAGAGCGCGAGCTGATAACCAAAATCTCAAACTTTACGTTGCAAAAAAAATCCATAGTAGGTGCTATGAATAGGGTAGGGGGGTTAACGGATAATGAGTCCATTCAAAAAGGGGTGATACAGGCCTTATTTTCTAAAGAGGGCGTTGTTCGAATCAAGCAAGAAAGTGCTACATCACGAGAGCTTCTACGCACTTTAATTGATTATGCAGAACCAGAAAAAAAAATTAGAGTGCTTACTCCATCCACGCTCTCTGCTCTGAGCATGAATCAGGAGATGACTAAATCAGCCCCTTCCTTATGGCAATGGATTTTGTCTATTGGAAAGCAGGATTTGTGCGAAACAGTTGGAGGCTTTAATTACCGTCATGAGTCAGATCATAAACTGCCCTTTTTTAAAAGTAAAAAAGAGCGCGAATTACTTATTGTGGATGAATCGCAGCGCCTTTCTCCTGATGAGATGAATACCTTGTTATCCATTGCAGATTGTCGTGCAGCCAAGGTGATCTTGCTGGAAAAGTCACATTCGTTAAGCGGTTTTAAGTCAGATATTCCTGGTTTACTAGATAAAGCTCAAGTAAAAACCATTAATGTCGATGATAAGCCCTTGCGTACCACCAATGTCACTCTCATTGAAGCGCAAGAAAAAGAGGCGCGGTTTTTAAAAACAGCCACGCTCTATAGCTCACTATCACAGAATCAAAGGCATAACACTCAAGTTTTAACCGCATCAAAACTGGAAGCAAAAGAAGTTAATGAAATCATTCGAGCACAGTTAAAAGAGCAAGGCGAGATTTCATTAGATGAGAGAACCATTAATACTTTAACCCGGCTTGCACTGACCGACAGTGAAAAAAAATTGGCTAAGAGTTATCAAAAAGACTGGGTATTAATTCAAAACACGCGTACTGAGTCTAAAAAATTTACTGTGCTTGGTGTTAATGAGAAGGATAATCTTTTAGTCGTGCGTCATCACAATGGGATAATCTCAAAACTACCCGCTAAAAATATAAACAAGTCCGCCCAGGTTTATGAACAAACACCTCTTTTAATTGGGATTGGTGACCAATTGGTGGCAACTGGAACCCTTTCATTTGAGGGAGTAAAGATGGGTACTCAGTATGAAGTATCGGGATTTACGCGTCATGGAATCAAGATAAAAAATGGAAAAAGCACCATTCACCTAATCACAAGCACCGACAAACATGTTCCTCTTAATTATGCTTATGCCAAAACCATGCATGCAAATGATTTTAAGCCTGTGGAAAGAACGCTTGTTACGCTACCCGCTTACGCTCTTCGCCAAAACACCATGTCTTTGTTATCGGAATCAAGTATTAATGAATTAATGGTTATTACCGATGATGTGGATAAGGCTAATCGATACGCTTTAAAGACGACCTCTCAAGGCTCTGCAATCTCCTTGACGCTAGAGGCTGTCAAAATGAATCATGGTGCACAAATTATTGATAACGCAACAACAAGTGAGTTGTTACATACCCTTGAGAACGCTTTAACACTGTTATCCGGTGAAAAACCAACCAAAAGTGATGCGGAAATTGCACTACAATTTGCAATCAGTCATCTTTCAGAACGAGAAGCCGCATTTACAAAGTTAGAGCTGTTTCAGGTGGCACTGCATCAAGCAATCGGAAAATCTGATTATAGTGAATTGGATGACGTTATAAATAAGGCGATTGACAGCGGTGATTTAAT
>JAUXYG010000051.1 GCA_030694525.1 Legionella sp.
TGTCTCATCTGCTTGATGAGACCAGTAAAGAGCTGCTGGCTTATGACGCATTAAAAAATCAGGGGAAAGATCACGTTCAGGCGCTGTATCATTTATCCAAAGCCGCAAGTACCATGGATCATATAATCACAAACCCTGTATCTCTCCCAAATACTCATCAACTTAAATTAAACCTTCATCACAATGCCCAAAATCAGCTGGAAGGAGAATTTATACCTGGATTAACCAGTGAACTGGAACAGGCAATAACGAATCCCACAAATACCCCTATTATGCGTTATAAGGCCCTAAAGGTTTATCTGATGCTCAGCCAGCCCGAGAATTTTTCGGCCAGTGAGATTGAGAATTGGTTTAAGCATCAATGGGAAGGGCAAGCGAACGCATCCAAAAATCAGTTGGCTTTACTGAATCGCACTTTGGCAAAACCTTTATTAAATGTTGCTGTGAAACCACAAATAATAAGTGATGCCAGAAATTATTTAAATGCGCTGCCAACAAATTACTTATATTACTCCATTGCCAAAGATTATTTCCCTCAATCCACACAGAAAATTTCAATCGAAGGATTTAATTTAGCTACAGATAACGTGCCCGTTTATTTTACTAAATCAGGATTTAATAATGTAATAAATGATTTTGCTAAAATAAGCCAAAAACTGCAAACTGAAAACTGGGTTCTTGCTCGTCAGGATTTATCGCAACTACAACATGTTTTACCAGAAGCTTATTGTTTTGATTACGTAACCTGGTGGCAAACGTTCATGCGTAAAACAAAACCACTGCATTATACTGACTACAATCAAGGCCGCCAAATGGCTCAGGTATTGCAACGTTCTGATGCAATAACAAAATTAATTAATTTAATTCAACAGGAAACCAAACCTGATTTGAGTGACAACAACTCTTTGTTCAATCAACAAATAGCCAGTAAGTTTACCGAAATAAATCTGATTAGCATGTCTGGTACTAAAGAGCTCAGTGGCCATATTACAGAGCTTGAGCGCTTTATTTCTACTCTTTCGGTGGTAAATGATGGTGGAAAGACGGCTTTTAGCATCACCAAATCCCGGTTTATAAATGAGAACTCAGCCGATCCTGTAAGTTTACTTTATACCCAGGCACGGCAATTACCTGAGCCTTTGAGCTCATGGGCAAAACAAATTGCTGGAGATACCTGGATTATTTTAATAAAAGACAGCCGTCAATACATTAATCAACAATGGCAACAAACTGTATTTAGAGAATTTGAGAATACGATTGCCAAACGTTATCCATTCGATGCATCTCAACATAATGATATAGCCATTAATGATTTTAACCGATTTTTTTCCACCCATGGCATTCTAAACACGTTCACTGAACAGTATATCAAGCCTTTCCTTGATGTTTCCAGCGCACAATGGAAACCTAAAGCCATTAATGATTTTGTGTTGCCCGTATCTGATGATACGCTCAATGAGCTTATCCGGGCGAATATTATCACTAATATGTTTTTTCCTGAGCGAAGTGATGAGAGTAAAATTGATTTTAGTTTGCAAAAAATCAGTCTGGATCCTGTGGTCTCCAGTTTAAGTCTTGAAATCGGCACGACCCAGTTAACTGATAATCAAGGAAGTGACTCCTTTATTCGTTTTACCTGGCCACAAATAAATGCAAAGTTAGCGCTTAACTCGATTGAAGGAAATCATTATGAGTTGGCCGAACAAGGCCCCTGGGCTATATTTAAACTGTTAGAAAAAGTAAACGTATTAGTAGATGAACAGGACAGTTCAAGTTTGCAGATTCTTTTTGAAGTAAACAGTAATTCCGGGCGTTATTTATTAAAAACCAACAATCAGGTTAATCCATTTACCCCCGGCATTTTAAATGGCTTTAAATTAAATGAGGCCATTGTTTAAAATTAATCATATGCTGAAAAGAATTTCCCGTATTACGCTTCGCTAATACGGGCTACCACAGATCGATCTGTAGCCTGCATTAGCGGAACGCGTAACGCAAGGTTAATAGGATCACATTGAGACCACTTTAATTTTTTGGGACAAATTTTTGAATGTACTCATTAATTAATTGCATCACTACAGGTTTTCTTTGGTGCCATTTATTGATAACAGCCTCATTTAATTTGATGCAATTCTCACCCATCCATGGGCCGACCTGAAATAATAGGGTTGGAACCCTGGCCATCACACACTCACCAAATTGATCTTGAACGGTTTTAGTGCACAAATCACCTTGGTGATAACATGCAACCATAACCTCATCCACAAATTCGCGCCAGTTCGAGGGTGGGGTTACACCTAAAAATTCTTTGGTCATCACACGAGGCAATGCAGTTGTACGTATCCATTCCAATTGCTCACCGTTAACTTCTCGGGCACAAAAATCCTGATTTAAGCTTAAACTTAATTCCTTTAAAATTAATCGAGCCTTAAACATATCAGGACAATCCAACGCACTGGTGCTTGTCAGTACACAACATAAAATTAAGCCTGTTATATAACGCATCAGCTCTTCCTCATTGAATATTAGGCGATCAGGTAACTTTTGCAGGTAAATTTTTGATATTAGGATCTTTAGAATAAGCTTCCAAAATATCATTTAAAAGTTGCTCAAGAACCCCTTCCTTCTCCTCTTCCTCAATGAGCCCACCCTTCTCCCTCATTCCTGCCAGACGCGCTTCAATTTCTTTAGAGACGGTACCATTAGGAAACAATGATGCCAAAACTCTTCTGGCTTCTGATGGGCCTAAATGACGGTATAATTGATTTCTTACCGTTGCATCTTCAGCTGTTGTACTAAATGCCCATAGTTCGACAGGTCCCAAGGTCAGAGTCAGTAATTGAACATTGACTCCACTTTTAGTGGAAAATTGCGCTAAAAAGGTTGCGCCGCCCTGACGTGGTCCATGCACTCTGGTTCGCAAGGCGACTTTTGCAGTATCGGATAAACCAAAAATCGCGGTCGTTTTCTCAACTGCCTGAGAAGGACCTGCATCCATAATATAAATTGAGGTTGCAAAATCAATCATCACCGAATCAAAGTCATCAACAGATTGAGAAAGTAATGCTATCTGAACTTTCCATTTACGACCCTCCCTCATATCTATAATTACTTGCTCTCTTACGGCAGCTGATTTAGAGGTTCGATGGAATTCATCATAAACGATGC
This sequence comes from Legionella sp., assembly GCA_030694525.1. Lineage (GTDB taxonomy): Bacteria > Pseudomonadota > Gammaproteobacteria > Legionellales > Legionellaceae > Legionella. The sequence continues at coordinate 3,169 of JAUXYG010000051.1, forward strand.
GTTTGTGATCCTCACGAATCTCAGCCACTCGTTCTTTATGATATTCTTTATATTGAGGGGGAATATTATTTAAACTTTCTTCCGTCAGGTAATAATGCCTGGCTAGTACATAACGCGCTAGCATGTACATCACCGCAGTTTGCCGATCTGCCGCATCCCCACCACTTTTAGCGACCTCATCGAGATCAAGGGAAACAACTCGTGCATCGCCGATGTCAAAACTGCTTACTCGAGACAATATGGGGTATTCTCGTACCGCTGCAGAAATCATTCTGGAAAAAGCATTTATTAATGACTCACCAGTAGGGGCTGTTACTTTTTCATATAAATCCTCAATAGATGGTGTTCTGCAAATAGAAGCCGCATCGGCTAATAAAGGCATTGCATAGCGCTGTGCCAGCATGGCCTCGTGAACAAATCCTGCAGAATATAATGAATCGGTAACCTCCCACCACGTTGATTTGGAATCACGAACAAAGCCAATTTCCTCCAGGATACTGTCAATAAATTCTTCAACCCCTGGAGCATAAGGTGTCGGGTTGGATTCATCGGCCATGCTTTTATATAGCTCGTCAACGACCATCCCTGCCAGATCGGGCATTCCATCATAAGGCTTCTCAGCACCCAATGGGGTGGTCAATAATGTCATGAAGTTAACCAGAAACGCCCGCTCTAACGCCGTTGGAAAACGACATCCCAATTGAGTATCAAAAGGGTTTATAGAGTATTCGGGAGTCATACGCAAACGATGGTAGGCCACTAAGTGTCTTTGAGAAGCAGGGAGGGCCTCTTTTAATAATGAGATCAAACCGCTACTTGAAGGACCAATATCTATAATTGCAATACGTGGTAAACGTAATAATCCGCTGGATAAGCACAAAGCTAAATTAATGGCATTGGATAATACTGACTTACCAGAACCTGGACGCGCATAGACCAAATCAATCCATGTTGTTTGTTCCGACGACCCCGGTTGGAAGGGCCATGGCTTTCCATCGGGGGATCTAAGCAATAATGCGCCTGTTTTCCATGGTGAAGCGGGTCTTGTTATCGGTAGCATGGTCATTACATCAGACAAAGGTGCAACTGTAGCTACCGCAGCACTATTCAGTGTAGCACCTAGCATACTCGACACAAAACCGGCAAAAGGATCCCCACATATTTCTGAGACATCCGTTGAACCCCAACCTTGAATAGCCTTAACGAGCTCTGAACTTCTTCGACGTAATAAAGGAAGATTGCCGTCAGGTGCCCATGTTGTTGCTACTACCCTTAATCGTACAATAGCTTCATCAGTATTTAATTGTAAATATTTTAACAGATTTACTGAGTCACTGATTAGACGATTTTGCGCCGAACTAAAGCTTAGGATTGCAGAGAGCATGCCTTTTAATTTTATGGTACTTAATCCCTCACTTTCAATCAAAAAAGAAATTTTCCAGGGGATATGAGAGGGTAAAATTCGAGCAAATAAATTAATGAACGGTCTTACGTCTTTAGGGAATAAATCGATGTACGTAGATGAATATATCTTGTCACCCACGCGGATGGTGCGCAAATCCAGGGATTCACCATCCCGTGGAATAACCTGCTTTGCAAGAGAGGGCCATAATAAGTCAGAGGCATCTCCCTCAAAGCTGTTAACTTCCCGTACAGGTAGCGTATCGCCGGGCAATGTGGCTTTCCAATCATCAGCAGTGTAATCAGGGTCTGCGGTCATGCGAATAGCATGAACCGCTTCATGCACGTTTAATAATTTTGCAAAAACGCGTAACGAATCCAAATCATTAAGTACTGCACGTACATAAGCATCATGCGTATCTCGCAATTCTGGAATCGCAGCAAAAATTGTTTGTGAGTTTTTAAATGGAGGGGCTTTATTATCTTTAAGTACTTTCAGCTTCATTTTGTTGGAAGCTTTAAGTTGATCGCTTGATAAATTAAAAGGGCGGGTTATCAATACAAAATATACTCGCTCTTCAGCACAATATTGCGACAAATAGTCCACTCGCTCCGCAAATAAGTCTTTTAAATTAAGATTTAACCTTTGAGCAGTAGCATCAGCCGGGGCGTAGATATCCTCAATAACCTTTCTAATATTTTGTTTGTCATGACTAAAATAAACCTGTAACGCATGACCGGGTCTTCCCATTGCCCCTTGAAATGCATTAGTCAGTCCCGCCACCAGGCGTTGAAATTCTTCTGCTCCTGCCAGAGCAGTTATTCCTTCTATTTTTAAAATAGATATTAATGAACCATCGTGATTTACCAGGACGGTGGAACTGTCAGCGGTTTCCAAATCGATATATGACTCAGTAGTCTGCTTGAGAGAAGTGCTTAACCAGGCAAAGAAAGTGTCGATACCCTCAAAAAACGATTCTGACCATTTCGCCATCACTTATCCCCAAAAAAATTATTTAGAGGTTTGTGCCTCCATATAAGATGCACCAGCTCTTTGTACTAATCTGAAATCTCTTCTAATGCGCTAGCAGCCCATTTTTCTATCTGTTTCCTGAATTTGGCACGAGAAGGCAACAAGCGGATATCTTTAAATAATTGCGCACGAGTCTCTTCTTTAGTTGCCCCGGTATCAATCATCAACTGACCAAAAATTGCTGGATCACTAGTCCCTTCGCCAAACTTATCCTCTACAATTTGAGATCGAAACTTAAATCCACGATAAATATTCTGCGCACTCGCTTTATAACCTGTATCATTAGTAATGGCACAGAATAAAACATGGCATAAACTATTAACTTCAGATTGAGTGAGCTCGGGTAAATAAATTAAAGTGCCTCCACCATAACCACCAACGCCTACTGACTCTATAAAAAAACATTGAGCACAAAAACAACACGCAGTAACCAGATTAGACAATCGGTTATTGGTGTAATTACCATCCAGATTAACTATTTCTTGAAATAATCTAGCCTGAAACCCGCAAAATTGACAAGTATAACGGTCTCTGTTAAGAACTTTTTGTTCGAACACTTTAAACCGCTCATCAACTTTTCTAGCAGAATAAAGTCTCCAGGATCCGGGTGAGGCAATTAACTTCAATTCACATCGATCTTGATTTTCTGCCATTATTCGGCTCACAAACTCTGTTAATAACACAAATAGGTAAAGAAAATACTTTACCTATTTGTAGGGATTAACTATTTCAAATTTAGTTAGTAAAAACTGTACCCTTAGGTCCGGCAGTTTTTCCACCAGCAGATCCAAACATTGTTGCTCCGGTCACGCCTAGAATTGAAGGCAGGAATAGAAGCGCAGCTGCAATGAATACTAAAGCTATTGGTGTTCCAATTGGAATTTGCGTAGGATTATCTTTATGTTGCTTAAATTTCATAATGGCGCCAATGGAAAACCCTAAACCAGCCAAATAAGAGCCTGCAGTTATCAATTTGGTCAAGCTTTCAAAAGAACCTGTAATAGACGATGCCATGCCCCCAATGGTTAAATTGCCCGCTGCTGCTTCTTGACTCACAAAAGCAATTAAGGCAATACAAAGTGCGCTGACCAGCCAGGATCCAGATTTATATATGACATTACTTTTCACTTTTTTCTCCTAATTAAAATAAGCTACACACCATATAAAGTATTATTAATCATATTAATTGTACCGACAATGTTGATTGCTAGTATTCCTCCAAAAACATGAACCAACCCTTTACCTGTACCACCTGGAGGCTGTCCTTGCGATGCAGATCGTGCAATTAAAACCCAACCTCTTACAAACGCAACCAAACCAATCACTTGAATTAACATGGTCAAAGGGCGACCTACAACACTTCCACTGCCAAACAAAGTATCAAGAGCCTGACTTTTACTGTTTACAGGAGCATATTGCAGCACGTTCTGATACCCAAAAGTTGATTGCATTAAGGTCGAAAATGCTGTTGGAAAATAAATAAATATGGCTCCAACCATTAAATAAACAATAGGCTCCTTAACACTGGCGCTATTTGACATCATGGTTCGAGCTTCACCATAAACCTTAAGACTGTAAATTGCCTTAAACAGGAACGCACAGCCCATAAGATAAGCACCACCGGTAATTAATCGCTCCACGGGTGCGAGTGAATTAGCAAGATTTGTTAAAATATCCGCTTGACTTGCTATCCAACATGAAACGGTACCACCAGTACAAGTAGCCATTAATGCCTCAACTATCCTCTTGACTAAATCTGATAACCCGACCAGAGCTTGTTAACACCCGGCCCTGCATCGCATCAATTAATCGCACTGAACCATATCCAGTAATTTTTGTACCTTCTCTTACAGTAAGTGTAGAACCATTTGTACCAATTAGCCACGCGCGACCAGGTATCACCGCTTTAAGATAATAAATTACTGGTTGCCTTATCTGACGAACTACCGGCTGCTTTACCACTCTCTTTGGTTGTGAACGAGCAATTAACATGCTAATTTCATCTGATTGCTTCGCCATTTGATTTGATAAATTAGTAATAACCTCATTAAGACTGGCCAGCTGATTCGTTATAGTAGTAACATTATTATTCAAGGTCATTACCTGTTGACTTAGATTACTTACCTCAGATCGGATATTTTGTTGCGACATTTCTAATGCCGAAACTCTTCTTTTTAAATCTACATCATCTACAGTTACCACGGGTTGAACTGGGACTGGCGTTACAACTTTTGGTGTTTCAGGTTGAATATTGGTCTGAGTCATTGGAGGGATAGTTGCTACAACAGGCTCCGTTTTTTCAGAAAAAAACAGATAACCAATTAATTTGTATAATAACATTGCTAAAATAATTAATCCCACAGCAATCAAGGCGTTGCGCTTGATGTCCTTTTTAGGTGGAACATCATCATGAGAAAGAGAATTACTTAGTCCAGGGTCCATTTCTCCCATAGGATCATGATCCATCGCATCATATTCTGCAAACTTATATTCATCATTATTTTGATCATTATCTACCATGATTTTCTGCCACCAAATTAAGTAATTGTTACATCCTGGGTGAATAAAACCCCTATTCCAGTACCAGAGTAAACCTCAACTGTGGTTGGAGTATTAAATAGTTGCTGAGCCTGTTGCCCCCAGCTTTTACCTAGAGTAGCTAAACCTATCACTGCATTTTCAAGTGTGGATCGACCGATGCCATTTTGTACAGTAATGTTATTACCACCCCCTGTACCACCGATTGTTACAGTTGTATCAGCTGATTGAAAGGCATTACCAAATCCCTCGAGGAATGAGGAGGCAAATAAAGAACCATAACGCATTAAATAGTGATGATTTGTTCTGCTTGATAAAGCAGTTCTTGCCGTATTGGGATCAATTGCATAAGCTGAAATTGACATTGTCTTAGGTGCACCGGGAATAGACATAGTATTAAATGTGATCACCATTTTATTCGCATTGGATGGCAAGTTAAAACTGCCAATTAATTTGGAACCTTTTAGTCTACCTGAAACAACAGTTGCTAATATTGGCCCTGGCTCATCACTATTAACGGAAGTATCCATCACTGCAAAAACCACATCACCCGTCTTAATAGTGGGCCCTTGCTGATTTGTAATTCTCTCTCCATCTAATGTGTTGTTATTTATGGTAGTTGAATTCACAACCGTATTTGTTGTAGTTACTTGCTCTTCTTTAGCGGTCCCTGCAGTGTAAACCTGCGTGGAGACCTTTCTCCATTCTTGTAAGGACTGATTCGCTGCAGACAACATGTCAGAAGTTCTTTGCTGAATTTGCTGTTGGTATTTTTGCTCAGCCATTTGCTGATTCTGTTTATTAAGTATTGCCTGTAATTGTTGATCACTCGAAGCTTCTTGTGCTGCGGCCGGTGTACCTGTCCCAGGCATTCCAGGTAGGGTCGCTATATTAGAAGTACTTTGTGGGATGTTGGGATTTTCCAAACCAGCTACTGTAGAAAA
>JAUXYG010000060.1 GCA_030694525.1 Legionella sp.
ATTTCGGCAGCCAGTAATAAGTAGCAGCCATTAAGGAAAAAATAACTCCCGGAACTAAAACATAATGAAAGTGTGCCACAACGAAATAACTATCCTGATATTGATAATCAGCAGGTACTAACGCCAGCATCAATCCGGTAAATCCACCAATGGTGAATAAAAATACGAAAGCAAGAGCGAATAGCATCGGAGTTTCAAAGGTCATCGCACCTTTAAACATGGTACTTACCCAGTTAAATACTTTTATTCCAGTAGGTACCGCAATAAGCATGGTGGTATACATAAAAAACAATTCAGCGCCTAAAGGTACACCGGTGGTGAACATGTGATGCACCCACACGATAAATGATAAGAGTGCGATACTCACAGTCGCATACACCATAAAATGATAACCAAATAATGGCTTACGACTAAAAGTGGGAATGATTTCCGAAATAACTCCAAAAGCAGGAAGAACTAGAACATACACCTCAGGATGACCAAAAAACCAAAAGATGTGTTGAAATAGAATCGGATCACCGCCACCTGCTGCATTAAAAAAGCTGGTACCAAAATGGCGGTCAGCCAACATCATGGTAACCGCACCGGCTAAAACCGGCATAATGGCAATTAGCAAAAACGCAGTAATAAGCCAGGTCCATACGAACATGGGCATTTTCATCAAGGTCATGCCAGGTGCGCGCATATTAAGAATGGTTGCGATGATGTTAATCGATCCCATAATCGATGAAAGACCCATCATGTGGATAGCAAATATCATGAAATCGGTACTGGGTGGTGCGTATTTTGTAGACAAAGGCGCATACATAGTCCAACCGAAGTTAGGGCCTCCACCTGCATGAAACATGGTTGAAAATAATAAACAAAACGCAAAAGGCAATAACCAGAAGCTCCAGTTATTTAATCGCGGTAATGCCATATCAGGAGCACCAATCATCAACGGTATTTGCCAGTTAGCCATACCAGTAAATGCGGGCATAACTACACCAAACAACATGATTAAACCATGCATGGTGGTCATTTGATTAAAGAAATTAGGGTCAACAAATCGATGCCCCGGTTGGAACAATTCGGCTCGAATGATTAAAGCCATACCGCCAGCCACGAAAAAGCTTATCATGGCAAGCCAAAGATATAGACTACCTATATCCTTGTGGTTGGTTGTAAATAACCATCGTTTTGCAAATCCTATAAATCCCTTGCCCTGTTCGGGGCCATGATCATCATGAGATTCTTCTGCATGTGTAATTGCGTGACTCATTGCAAACCTCCAGCTTTAGCTTTGTTAACCATGGTTGGTTGTTTATTGTTTTCATTTCGCAGTTTTGCTACGTCTGCGGGTTGAATTTCATCATCAGTATTGTTGCCCCAGGCATTACGCTCATAGGTTGCAACAGCAGCTATCTCATCATCAGATAATTGATCCTTATAGGGTTGCATGGCGGAACCGGCAACTCCATTAAGAATTATTTCAATATGTCGTGAGATAGGCTTACCCACCGCTATCGAACTTCCTTTAAGTGCAGGGTAGAGTGGAGAAAGTCCGGTACCGTCTGCTTTATGACACGCAGCGCACATTTGTTCGTATTTTTGTTTTCCTAAGGTCATCAGCTCAGTTCGTGGTAACGGTTTTTGTTCTCCAGCCTGAACTTGCTCCCTGGAATATTGATCCTCTACTTTGGTTTGCTGACTCACCCATTGGGTAAATTCTTCTTCGTTTACCGCCTGCACCACGATAGGCATGAACCCATGATTAATACCACATAATTCAGCACATTGGCCGCGATAAACTCCGGGTTTTTCGATACGTGCCCATGCTTCATACATAAAACCAGGAATCGCATCACGTTTAACCCCCAACTCAGGAACCCACCACGAGTGAATAACATCATTGGAAGTAACAAGAAATCGAATCTTTTTATTAACAGGAAGAACAAGAGGTTTATCCACTTCCAACAAATACCATTGACCTTTCTTTTCCTGATTTTGAATCTGGGTATAGGGGGTTGATAAATTACTGAAAAAACTAATTCCCTGATCCAGATACTGATATTGCCAACGCCATTGGTATCCCACTATTTTTATAGTCACATCGGATTGATTTGAATCGCTCATTCGGATGAGAACCCGAGTCGCAGGGATAGCCAAACCAATTAAAATCAAGAACGGGATGATAGACCAAATGATCTCAAGTCGGGGATTATCATGGAAGGTTGCCGGTTGATATCCTCTGGATTTTCGGTGATGGATCAGAGAGTAAATCATAACACCAAATACAATTATTCCAATCACCCCACATACGGCCATACAGACCATGTGAAGGTAGTACATGTCTTTACTTAACGGAGTCACGCCCCGGTACATGTTTAGCTGCCAGAAATCAGCAGCAGCAAATGCCGATGGCATTGTAATTAATGCACCTAGCATGACCACATATTTAGAGATCTTCAACCTGTTTAACATCCCAATCCCTCATCTCTTATAATCGCCAGAAATCTGGCTTAGTAATTAATCAATGTATCATTTAATGAAATTCAATCATCTACCACAAGGAGAAGTTACCTTCGGTTTTAGATTGACTGACCATATACTTAATAGCCTCAATAACTTCATCGGTGGTGCACTGCTCACACCCTCCATTTTTCAGATGGTCTTTGCTATTAATGGTATTTTTAATTAATACATCCATGTTTTGTGCAATTAATGGCTGCCATACTTGCTTATCGCCAAGTTTAGGAGCGCCAAGTTTGCCTTCAGTATGGCAAACAGCACAATTCTCGTTATAAATATTGGCACCGTTGGAAGGAAACTTCTCTGGGCCGCCTTTTTTCAAATCAGTCCATTGGGCGCGAGTTAAAGAACGATTTAATATGTAATCTACCGACGAAATAATGTCATTATCCGAACAGGTAACACATGCACCTTTAACGGGCATGGAGTTATATCCGTGGATTACGTGTCGATAGAGGCCAGTTAATCCGCTCCCTTTTAACCGCATATACCAGTTTGCAGCATCGCCTATTATTGGTGCGCCCATTTTATTATCCTGATGGCAAATAATACAGGCTTTAAGATAAACCTGCTTTCCTCGTGCCAGGGTTGGGGGCATGTTGGAAGGCGAGAGGCCAAGCGGCTCTTCACTGACTACAGTTTTTAAATAGGTGGCAATAGCAAGCCGGTCCGCTTCGGTTAAGTGGCTCAAGCTATTATGATTCACCTCAGCCATAGGACCTGCAACTGGTCCTGCGTTGTTTATAAGTTGATTTCCTTTAAACACATCCGCAACTTGACTGTGGGTTGCAGAGGCAAGTCCGTATTTAGTGATATTGGGAGCCCAATAACCATCAATAAAACTTCCGGTTAAATAATAGCGATTTTTCGGAGCACCAAAAATATTCAATGGGGTATGGCACATACTGCAATGCCCCAAAGTATCTACAATATATTTACCACGATTCCACTCAGGACTTTGATCAGCATCATATTCAATTGAGTTATCCTCAGGGAAGAAAAACAACAAATTCCAACCCCAGAGACTGAAACGTGCTCCAGGAACTCCGAAAGGAAAAGGAAGGGGCTTATTTTGCAGTTTAATCGGAGGAATACTCATGAAATAGGCATACAGGGCGCGTGCATCATCATCAGTCATTTTGGAAAAATAAATGTACGGAAAAACAGGGAAATAATTTCGTCCTTTAGGATCACGTCCATCTTTTAGGGCACGAATGAAGTCTTTTTCTGTCCAGTTACCGATACCGGTTTCTTTATCCGGAGTAATATTGGGGCTATAAAATGTACCAAAAGGAGTTTCGAGAGGAAGTCCACCAGCGAAAGCCCCGGTGCCGCCTTTAACATTTGTATGACAGGCAATGCAATCGCCCATTTTTGCAAGATATTCACCACGTTGAATTAAATCCTGCTGGGCACCTGTTGCTGGAGAAGTGGCAGGGTACGTTGGATAAAAGCCATCAATAAGTGGCTCAATTATTTTGGGAACCGGAGCATCAGTAGCGGATGGAGGCTCAGCATGTAATGAGAGACCTATTAAAATCAGCATGGCTAGTGCAGCCGCCGCAATCAACATTCTTTTAAACAAAGAGCCCACGCTCCCTCCTATTTGTTCTTCTTTTATACTTTCTCATGAGGAGACATAATAATTTGACGCATTTTATACCCCACATTGCCCAAGATGCAACGTTATTCAGGTTTTTAAGTGCCTCTTTTATTAAGGTTTCAGCAGAAGGTACTTATCATGTGTGACATAACAAATGATTCAATTAAAATTTTTAGTGAGAAGATAAGAGATACAACAATAGAAAGGGCCAATCAGTGTGTCGCCAATTGACCCAGTGGAATGACACATAGCAAGTCCAACCTCGCAAAACGACTATCTCATAATCGCTACTATGATGTCAACATTTTCACCATATGTTCCTAATCAATTAATGCGAAATGAATAATATCGCCCACTAAATATTGTCTTATTTTGTGCATAAGCTAAACTAATCTCTTTAGAAATTAAGAGTCCTCAATGTTTTACGGTAATACGGTTCAGGAAACCCGGCAATTATTTTTTGATAGCTGGGAAAAATATTTGCATAAAAAACCTTTGACTCCTTTAGAACAACAAATTGTTGAAGTACTTTTGGCTCATCCTGAATACCACCAGATTTTACAGCAAGTAAGCAAATTCCAGGAGCATACTTATTATCCGGAATTAGGGGAAACCAATCCCTTTTTACATATGGGTCTGCATCTTGCGATACGAGAACAGATTGCGACAGATCGCCCAACTGGAATTAAAAATGTATACCAGGATTTGCTCAAAAAATATCAGGATGCCCTTAATGTAGAACATATAATGATGGAACATTTGGCAGAATGTTTATGGTTATCCCAAAAAAATAATACTCTTCCAGATGAGGAGCACTATTTATCGTCCCTAACCGCATTATGTCATCCCAAATAAAGTAAACAGATCCTCTTGCCTTCTATTTAGTGCGGTTATTGCACACTCTAATCTTTATTTTTAACTGGGTATATTGTGAATAATCAGTTAAGATAAATCATTTGCATAAAGTGAGATGTTCCTATGTCTACACACAAAAAAACCACCCATTTTGGCTTCGAATCTGTAGCATGGGATGAAAAAGAGAAAAAAGTTGCGGACGTGTTCCATTCTGTTGCTAAAAACTATGATCTGATGAATGATCTGATGTCTTTAGGGGTTCATCATTTATGGAAGCGTTTTACTGTAGCTTTGAGTCAGGTACGCCCGGGTCAGACGGTACTCGACTTAGCGGGTGGTAGTGGTGATTTAACCCGTTTACTGTGTAAAAAAGTAGGTAATACTGGACACGTAATTCTCGCTGATATCAATTCTGCGATGCTCCATGTGGGACGCGATCGGCTGATTGATGAAGGATTATTTAAAAACATTCAGTTTGTTCAGGGTAACGCTCAATGTCTGCCCTTCGCTGATAATACCTTTCATTGCATCACTATGGGGTTTGGTTTACGTAATGTTACCGATAAAGAAGAAGCCTTACGTTCCATTTATCGCGTTTGCAAACCAGGTGGCAAGGTGATGATTCTTGAGTTTTCAACCCCAACTGTTCCCGGTTTAAAACCGGTTTATGATTGGTATTCGTTTAATATCTTACCTAAAGTTGGGAAATTATTTGCTCAGGATGAAGCAAGCTATCAATATCTTGCCGAATCCATCAGGATGCATCCTGACCAACCTGCTTTAAAAGACATGATTGAAAAAGCAGGATTTGAAGATTGTCATTATCATAATTTAAGTGGAGGCATAGTGGCTCTGCACATTGCCTATAAATATTGAGTAGATCATGCTAAAAAAATATTCTTTAAAAGCATTACAACTAGCCATCAACCAAGCGCTCAGTCTGGACGAAAGTATGCCTGACAAACTGCACGCTTTGGATTCGAAAGTATTGGAGATGGTCATTACCCCTTTAAACGTTAATTTTTTTATCCAATTTAAAGATAAAGAAATACACCTGCTTGACCGATATGATGGTGAGCCTGATACGGTAATTCATAGTAATCCCATAGGACTAATTCGTCTAAGTTTATTACCCGCTTCGAAAGCGCGTTCTTTATTTAACGATAAGGTCAGAATGTCGGGCAATATCGAGTTAGGACAAGATGTCAAAAGACTTTTTGATGAAATTGATATCGATTGGGAAGGGCATCTTGCTCATTTTACTGGTGATGTCGTAGCACATCAAATTGGTTCACTGGTAAAGAAAGGTCTCCATTTTAAAAAACAGTTTAGTGAAACAATGCGTTTAAATGTCACAGAATACCTGCAAGAAGAACTTCGTGCTTTTCCTTCGAAAGGGGAGATAGACGACTTTTTTACGGATATTGATGAATTATCTTTAAACGTAGAACGAGTGCAGGCTCAGGTCAAACAATTAATGAAAAAATTATGAACCATATAAAAATAAAAAAATTAACTCAAAAAATTAAGCTCACGTATAAAAATTTTAAACAGCGCTGGTCTATTTTAAAATTCATATTTAAAATTCTTGTGTTACAAAAATTACCTTTTGGCAAAAAAAAAATGACCATGCCGGAGCAATTCAGTCCTGTTTTCAGTGAATTGGAGCAATTGTTACATGCCAATTTCAAAGCCCCAATAGAACATAAAGAAAACCAAAAGAACCAGTCTTATTTAAATGAATTCATCGCCCATGATGGCTCCAATAACTCCGATATTAATCTGATGACTGAATCGCACAGTGATCAACAGGAAAAGACTACTTTAGCGGATCAAATAAGTTCATTAATCCACGGAATCGGCCTGCATAGTAACGTAGAAGAAGAGATACAAATCAAACTTTCTGAAATTTTAGAAGAAGAGTTATCGAACTACACTCCTCGAACTGCATTTAAGGGTTATTCTGCCAGCGTGCATATCTTATCAACGCAAGCAGAACGTCTGGAGCATCAAATCGACCAACTAAAGAGTTGTTATGAAATCAATTAAACAATTAATTCGGCTCCTCCATATTCAACATATTTTAGCCAGAAATGGACTTGATAATGTTGTGCTCTCATTACATGTTTTCACCCCCATACGTTATATGGCTTATTTAAATCCATGGAACTGGTATCGCAAAACACCCTTAACCCGCGGAGAAGCACTACGTAAATCTTTAGAAGAATTAGGTCCCATTTTTATTAAATTCGGCCAAGCGCTCTCTACTCGGCCTGATATTCTTCCACCGGACATTGCGCTTGAGCTAAGTAAATTACAGGATAATGTCCCTCCTTTTAGTTCGACATTAGTCTTGGCAATCATTGAAAAAGCCTATGGTTTATCACCCTTTGAAATTTTTGCTGAATTTGATCCGCAAGCTTTAGCCTCAGCATCTATGGCGCAAGTTCATGCAGCAACATTAAAAACTGGGGAAGATGTTGTCGTAAAGATTCTTCGACCCAAGATGCGACGAATTATAAATCAGGACATTAGCATCATGTATACCATTGCCAAACTGGCAGATCGCTACTGGCCTGAAAGTAGACGATTAAAACCGATCGAGATAGTTAAGGAATTTGAGCATACTCTCCTGGATGAATTGGATTTAATGAGGGAAGCAGCTAATGCAGCTCAATTACGCCGTAATTTTAATAATTCACCTCTTTTATACATTCCAGAAATCTATTGGGATTATTCCCGTAAAAATGTGATGGTTATGGAGCGAATCCATGGCATCCCGGTATCGAATATCGAGCGTTTACGTGAATATAATATTGATATCAAAAAGCTTGCTGAGCGTGGGGTAGAAATATTTTTTACTCAGGTTTTTCGCGATTGTTTTTTTCATGCCGACATGCATCCAGGTAATATTTTTGTATCGTATGAACATCCGCAAGACCCGCAGTATATTTGCATTGATTTTGGCATTATTGGCACTTTAAATGATAATGATCAAAGATATCTCGCAGAAAATTTATTGGCTTTTTTTAATCGTGATTATCGGCGTGTGGCCGAATTACATGTGGAATCAGGTTGGGTATCACGCGATACACGGATTGAAGAATTTGAAAGTGCGATTCGAACGGTATGCGAACCCATTTTTGAAAAGCCATTGAAAGATATCTCTTTTGCCCAGGTTGTATTACGGCTATTTCAGGTCGCGCGGCGTTTTCACATGGAAGTACAGCCCCAGTTAGTATTATTACAAAAAACGTTATTAGCTATTGAAGGTCTGGGGCGCCAGCTTTATCCCGATTTGGATTTATGGGCAACTGCCAAACCTTTCCTGGAGAAATGGTTAAGGGAGCAGATGGGACCAAAAGCTTTTTTCCATCAGTTAAAACAAAATTTGCCTTTTTTTGCAGAACAACTTCCACATATGCCCAAGCTCATTTTTGATGTGCTGGAGCTAAAAAAACAACAATTGCTATTGGATAAAGAACTCAATAATATTAAACCGCAACAAAATCAGCCTATATTATCCTGGAATAGTCTGGCATTCGGTGTTCTCTTCTCATCTATAGCCGTAGCGGCACTCAATTATTTGCATTTAAGCGAACATCAATTGGTGACCCCCGTCGTTGTAGCTGGGGCTTTATTATCCAGTGTATATTTAATCATAAATCGTACAAAAGGGAGCTAAGATGGGATTAAGTGGAGTAAGTCCGTTATCACTGTTGTTAATATTAGCAATTATTATTGCTCTATTTGGTACTGCAAAAATAAAAACTCTGGGCAGTGATCTTGGCGAGGCCATAAAGAATTTTCGTAAGGCATTAAACACGCCCGAAGATCGAAACCATGATGATGACAAACCGTTATGAGTGGTGAAATTCTTTTAATACTTATTGTTGCCCTGGTTGTTTTCGGACCATCAAAACTACCAATGCTCGCCGCTCATCTGGGTTTAGTAATGCGTAAAGTATCCCAACTTAAAGAAGGTATTCAAGTATATTGGCAAAACCAGCTCAACGAATTAAAACTTCAGGAAAATCTGCACAAGGCAGCTAAAGCGGACGGGCAATATCAGCAATTAACGCCTCCAGCTCCGAATAATGAACCTGATAATAAGTAACGTGCTGGTTAAATACCAAATGGAAAAACTAAGCTGAATTTTTAGTTGTCCTCCCCACGCAGGTGGGGATCTATCCAATAAAGTGGCATTTTGCTAAATATTTGGATGGTTCCCCACCTGCGTTGGAAGACAAAAAACATTAAGTACGATTAAAAAACATAAATCTTGGGGGTTTACCCAGGCCAAGAGGGATTTGGCACTGAGAACTTTGCATACGTTTAATAAAAAATCTAAGATTTAGTGATGTGAATATACCGCTGAGTATGTCGTAGTAAAATCCTTCAATGCCTCAGCACAATGGTGGTCTTTGGATGCTTTAAATAATCCAGCTAGTGCTAAACCACCAGTTGCCCCACCCACAACGCTCACACCGGTAACAGCCATTGTTGCTGCACTCCCTGTAATTAATCCACTAATAAAAGCGCCTGGTCCAGACCATAAGCCTGCTGCAAACCCAATACTAAATCCTGCTAAAAAGCTCAACACAGAGCAAAGAATCCCGGTAAACGTTTTTATTGCATTGATCGCAGGAAATGATGCATTTTCCATAATGCACTCACATTTGGTAATAAAATCTGATAATGCGGCATCATAGTCTTGGGAATGCGACTCTTGAGCGAAGGCATTTGCAGCTTGAAGTATATTCAGGATCTTATCTGACCTCAGTCCCTGATCAGTCAAATTTCTTTTTAGCTGATCAATGGATTTAATGAGCTTATAACAACCAAGAGTCAAGCCCCACAATAAATGCTCGTTATGAAACTGGCTCACAAATGAATGATAGATTTTTTTAAGGGCATCATTATTTTTAACTATCGAAGAGTGCTCTTTAACAAAATCCTCTTCACTGTAAAAGTGTCTTAGTTTTGATCTATAAACTTCTTTATGGTCATGGAGCTTAACAAAATAAGTTAATAAATTAGTTAACTGATCCGTAGTTAATTTTTGCAAAATAATCTGGGCCATCTCAAAATAACAAGCATCTCCTCTCATTAGCATACTATGGCTCAAACCTAAATTTTTAGCATAAGGTGAGCCTTCATAACCTGCTAAAAGCTGGCTATATAATTCAATTAAATCTGTAAGGCTTAAATGGCCATACATTTTGTTAAAAGCATTTTGAAATAATTCCTTTTCACCTATAAGTGCTAAAAATGCAGGCAAGGAAATGCGTTTGTTGGTTTCCTCAAGGTCAACATCAAAGCTGACTTTGAGTAATTCCTCTGCTGGTAAAGTCTCAATCGCATCCAGGATAAGATTAAAAAGGGGAGTGATTATATGTTCCACAGTAATATTATCAGGCTCTGAATAGTTAATCATGTGGGTTATAAAATATTCGTCGTAAATAATAGATTCTAATGGGTGATTACTCTTCTCATAATCTTCAATTAATTCTGGTGACAAGGAATGACCTAAACTGTCCATTCCATTTTTTAAGTTTTTAACCGCCTGCTTGTAGTTTATAAACTTCTCATATTTTACTTTCATTAAAAATGACATCCAGGAGTAAAAACGCTAATAAAAGCATTTTATCATAAAAAAGAAAAATGAGACTAAAAATAACTAATTAGACAAATTTGGAGCACATTGGCCTTCAATCTACAGACTTACGCCACTTTTTCAATTGACCACGTTTATTTTTTTCATCCAACCTTTTGGTAACTGATGATTTGGACGGTTTGGTTTTTCGTCGCTTTGGGCTAACCACAGTTACTTTTCTTATCAAGGCAACCAGACGCTCCAAAGCATCAGCCCTGTTTAATTCCTGGCTGCGATATCGTTGTGCCTTGATATTAATGACTCCATCGCTGGTAATGCGATAATCGTTAAGAAGGAGCAACCTTTTCTGATATTCCTCGGGTAACGATGAGTGTTTGATATCAAAGCGTAAATGAATCGCGGTCGATACTTTGTTGACATGTTGCCCGCCGGCTCCCTGAGCGCGAATGGGATTTAGTTCCATTTCAGTAAGGGATATAGATACATAATTAGTGATTTTTAACATACATCCTCAAAAGTTTAAAACAGCGGATAGTTAAAATCAGACCCACATCCTAAGATCCAAAACGGTTCATAGGAGCATGACAATAGGGGGTTTTATTATGTTTTTGATAATAATCCTGGTGATACTCTTCTGCAGGCCAAAAGGGCTGTGCTTCCAATAATTGAGTTACTACTGGATAACCTCTTTGCCGCAATTCCTGCATCAAACGCTCCGCTTCATCGAGTTGCTCGGCATTAAAATAAAAAACGGCACTTTGGTATTGTTGACCCAAATCCGGTCCTTGACCTGATTTTTGAGTAGGATCGTGGATTTCAAAAAATCGCTTTAACACCTCAGAGTACTCTGCTTTTGCTCTGTCATAAATCACTCGCACCGCTTCAAAATGACCAGTACCACCATTGCATACCTGATTATAAGTGGGCTCCAAAGTGTGGCCTCCTGTGTAACCAGACTCTACTTTTAAAACTCCGGGAATTTGTCGTAAAAAGTGCTCAACCCCCCAGAAACATCCGCCTGCAACAATGGCTTCTTCGGTATCTAAAACGTGATCATTAACAACAAAATCTAACGATGCGGAGTTCACACAATGGCGTAAATTTTTATGGGTGAATGATTCCCCAGTAAATACATGACCCAAATGAGCATCACAACGTGCGCATAATATCTCAGTGCGCATGCCATCGGCATCAGCCTCCTGTTTTACAGCATTGGGGATATCATCATCAAAACTGGGCCAACCGCAGCCAGAACTAAATTGGCTGCTGCCGCGAAATAAAGCAAGCCCACAACGGCGACATAAATAAGTTCCCTGAGTTTTTACCGTATTATAAGCTCCACTATTGGGATATTCAGTGGCTTTGTGACACACTATCCTTTTAATCGCGGGAGTCAGACTGACCGTTTTATCAAGATAATCACTCACTGGATGCCCTCATAAAATTAATTTTCTGCAAAGAATAGAGCCCCGGTTTTAATAATTGGAGCTCTATCAAGTTGCGGTTATTGGGCCTGACAGATTTTATCAGCCATATAACCAATTGCCCCTGCATAATAGATAGAATTATTATAGCGCAAAATCATTTTATAATTAGGGAATGCCAGGAAAGTTGGGCCTCCCAAAGGTTGCACAACACTCGCTTGCAAGTTCTCGTAGGGCAATGGCTGTCCGCTTTCTGTTCTCACCCCCAGTGCATTCCATTCCTTAACCGGTTTCATAATGGATTTTCCTTCAAGCTTCATATCAAAATTAGCTGGAAGCTTTACCTGAATAGCCCATGGCTCACCCGTTTGCCATCCGTTATGCTTCATGTAATTTGCAATTGAAGCGAACACGTCTGGTTTTGAACGCCAAATGTCTTTTCTTCCATCACCATCATAGTCGACTGCATATTTCACCCAACTCGAAGGTAAAAACTGGGGTTGACCTGAAGCCCCTGCCCATTCTCCCTTAAAGTCATTCATACTCACATGACCTTCGTTGAGAATTTGTAAGGCCAGGAATAACTCATTACGGAATACTTCTTTACGTTTTGAATCATAAGCAAGAGTAGCCAGAGCCTTAATCACCGGAAAATTGCCCATATAGGTACCATAACTGGTCTCCATACCCCAAAATGACACAATAAAACAGGGGTTTACGCCAAATTCGTTGCCTATTTTTTCAAGCAGCTCTTTATTCTTTTTATATTCTTTACGACCAATTGCTATCCGATAATTATCCGCACGGGTAGTTCGATATTTTAAAAAGGTAAGGCGATGTTCTGGTTGCGAACGCATTAGCCCTTTAATTTGTCGGCTAGGCTCATGAATGCCAGCAAATGCCTGATCAAACAAAACGGGTGGGATTCCTTTTTGTAATGCTTCCTCTCTGACTCCCGAAACCCATTGATTCCAGTTTTCAGCTGCAAAAACCACTTGATTTAATAGCGTCATGGCTATTATAGCGAGCCCCCATTTTTTCATAGCTCTTCCCCTGTTTTGTAATTATTATTCATTAATATCTTATTTAGACCAGTTTACCAAACTGTTTGCATTTTTTTAGATAAAACGCTCTTTCAAATTAGCAACTTATGTGTATTCTTATAAGATAGACCATTTAATTATAATTAGCTTATTATGGAAATCCATCATCTGGATGCAAAAACCCTTCATGCAGCATTTCTAACTGCCTGTGATTTTATTATATCCAATCGCGAAAATCTTAATGCAATTAATGTTTTTCCGGTTGCAGATGGCGATACCGGTGATAACATGTCCGCTACAGCCCTTTCCGTAATTCATCATTCCTCAACGCAACCTACAGTTGATGAAACCTTTCAGTCATTAGCAAGCTCTGCTTTGATGGGTGCTCGTGGTAATTCTGGAATGATTTTTTCCCAATTTTTTAGTGGCCTGACTGAAACCCGTGTTGCGGCAGCACAGATTGATACCATCACATTCGCCCAACTGGTTACCCGAGCCAGTCAAAGTGTACGCTCAGCTATTCTACATCCGGTTGAAGGTACTATTATCACCGTAATAGACGCATGGTCAACCAGTATTACCAAAATGGCCAGAGAATTAACCTGCTTTAAGAAATTAATCAGCCAGACGTTGGTTGAGGTAAATAAAGCACTGCAAAGTACTACTACCACTCTGCCTGTTTTAAAAAATGCTCAGGTGGTGGATGCGGGCGCTTTGGGGTTTTATCATTTCATTAATGGCTTTGCTGATTATTTAGAAAATCCTCGTATGATAGATAAAAACCAGGTTCCTGTAGAATGCTCCGAACCCCATCATGATTTACCCTCAAATGGGACCGTCCCCGAACAGCGGTATTGTACCGAAATTATGTTAACTGGTGAGGCGCTTGATAGAGAACACATCGCAAGCCAGTTAGAACAATTTGGGGATAGTGTGGTAAGTAGTGGCAATACCAGACTTTCTCGTTTTCATCTTCACTGCAATAAGCCGTCCCAAGTTTTTGAATCTCTTTTCCAGACCGGAACCATTTCCCAGGCCAAAGCTCAGGACATGCTCAGACAATTTCAGATGATCTACCAGCGCAAGCACCCCATAGCTTTAGTTACGGACTCCAGTGCAGATATACCAGAAAGTATTCTTGATGATCACCAGATTCATATTATCCAGTTGAACATGCATTTGGATGGGCATAACCTTCTCGATAGAATCTGTGTTAATCCCGAGACTTTTTACGATCGCCTGGCTTCACTAAAAAACTATCCTAAAACATCATTTCCTTCGCCAGCTATTTTAGATGAGCTGTTAAGGCACCTGGCGGCTCAGTACGAACAGGTCCTCATTCTGCCAATTGCTCAGGCTTTAAGTGGTACGCATGACGCAATTGTGAAAGCCGGTGAACCGTTTAACAATGTTCACGTGGTTGATTCACGCACCACATCCGGTGGATTAGGTTTTTTGGTCACTTATGCGGCACAACTGATTGAGGCAAATCGTCCCATTGAAGAAATTATAAAAGAAATTCAATTAAAAATTCCTAAAATAAATTTGTTCGTATATGTAGATAATTTTGACTCAATGATTCGCAGCGGCAGGATTAGCAAGATAGGCGGCCGCCTGGCTCAATTCGCTCACGTTAAACCCATTATCAAATTAAACTCGATTGGTAAAGGAGTGATGTTTGATAAAGCATTTAGCGAAACCAAGGCGCTGACGAAATTAATAAATCATGTTAATGATTTACGTGCGGCGGGTGAGTTGGACAAGTATGGATTGGTCCACGCAGGCGTGCCGGATAAAACAGCACAACTGGCGCGCCTGACTACAGAGGCCTTTGGTCAGGAACCCGCTTTTATTGAATCAGTATCTACAGCCATAGGGTTACATGCAGGCAAAGGAGCTATAGAGCTGGTTTGCATGATGAAATAATAGGGAATATACATATGCTCATTTTATTAGTGGCGGGCGTGCTTTTTATCCATATGTGTGTGGTATGGGGTATTTATCGTTATTTAAAAAATCCATCTGTGGTTGATGTAGGCTGGGCCTCAGGATTAACACTAAGTGGCTTGCTTTATCTTTGGATACCTTCGATATCATTCCGCACACTAATCCTGGGCTTAATATTAATTTTATGGGGGGCAAGACTTGGGATTTATCTTTGGTATACACGTATTCGTCTCGGGCATGTAGATAAACGCTATACCAGTTTAAGCAGTCAATGGAAAATAGCCAAGCCTTTGGGGTTTTTCCTCAATTTTCAGCTCCAGGCCTTGTTAATTTTGGTCATTTCAATTCCCTGGTATTTTAGTGGCGCCGCTGTGGCTACTAACTTAAGCGGGTTGGATTATTTTGCTCTAGCGCTCGCGATAGGCGCGTTAGTCGGTGAGACGATTGCAGATAATCAATTACAGGAGTTTAAACAAAAAAATAAAGGGAGAGTATGTGATGTTGGTCTTTGGCATTACAGCAGGCATCCTAACTATTTTTTTGAATGGCTTATCTGGTGTGCTTTTGCGTTGTTTGGTTTCGCGCATAGCTATGGCTTAATTGGGCTAATTTCACCGCTAACTCTTTATTTATTAATGACTCAGATTACGGGTCCGATGACTGAAGCAGAATCGTTAAAATCCAGAGGAAAGGCTTACGAAGAGTATCAAAAAAGTACGCCTATGTTTTTTCCTGGAATTCGGTAGTTATAAATAAACGCCCTCATCCGCCCTTCGGGCACCTTCTCCCTCTAGAGGGAGAAGGGAGGATTTTCATTGCTAAAAAAAAAATCAAAAAATTATTGTGCTTCGAAAGGTTTCTCCCTTCTCCCCAAGCATTGGGGAGAAGGTGCCCGAAGGGCGGATGA
>JAUXYG010000067.1 GCA_030694525.1 Legionella sp.
TTGCACGAATTGGAAATAAATATCCTTTATCTCTACCTCGTTCATACATTTGCTTTCTTATTTTATCTACATGCAGATCTGCGTGCTCGGTAATAGCATTGACTAATGTTTCATATAAAACATTTTCCAGAAAATCAGGAATCAGGAAGAAGTCAAATAGGATATCCAGCAGCATCTCATCAATTTCATTTATACTTATTCCGATCTGCTCTGTTTCATATTGTTTTCTGATAGATGACTCAAAACGTTTGATTAATGAATCGCTACTTGCCTGTTGAATAAATTGTTTCATCTGTTCCCGTGCTTTATTGAGGGACCCTCGAACGGCAAAGCTGCTGAGGTAACTCGTGAGACCTGTTGGATCGAATGCTTTGTATGAATTATTATAAAAACAATAATTCATGGCCTCTAATACGTGCTGTCTTGTTTCTTGATAAGAAGCTAGAGCTAATTTGCTTCCCAACAAGTATTCAGCCCAGAAACCCGTAAAAAAATGATCAAAGGTAAGATCCAGTTCGAAGTTTTTTTCTTTGAGAAAACAATTGATTACGTGCTTCTCAATTAATGATTTGATTCGAGTCGCATCTTTTTTTAAAAGATCACCCATTGCATTATGGATATGCTTCCAGTGGACATTGTCATGGCTTTTATTTTGGGCAACGAATTCTTTGTGTAAACCCGCAGCAGAAGAAAAATGCTGATAAGACCAGCCTAAACTGGTTTTGGCATTTAAGATTTGAGTCACTTCTTTGGGCGTTTCCAGATAAGCGATTCGTTTTCCTAAAATGGAACAGGTGAAGTTTCTGGTTTGATATTCGTTTTGTAATTTGGCAATAGCTGCATATTCCGTAGGATTTTTCCATAAAGAAGAGAATACAGACGTTGCCCAAATAGCTTTGATTTCGCTGTGTGGATTTAGTTTTTTTTCTGCTTTGTCTTCCAGAGGTAGCGCTGCATGAAGGGATGTAATGCCTTGCAAACGGCTATATAAATATAGACTGGTGGCATTCACCGAGGTATTAGGTTACTTGTGATGACACTTTTCCCCAAATCGTTTTTAAGGTTCTGTATCATGGGGAGGGTGGTTTGAAGGTAAAAGTTTAAACGTTTTTTATGGCTGCTTGATTATCATCGAGACGGTTATTATTTCTAATGGTTAATCGCTCTTCCAAACGGGCTGTTTCTACATCTAAATGGATGAGTGCATCCGGCATGCCCCAGTGATGTTTAAAAGACTCATACTGAGCATTGGTGCGAGGATAGCCGTCAAGAAGAATGACAGTATCTGTATCTTTAAATTGATTTAACTCATGATCCAATATTTCTGCAATGATTACGGGTATAATTGATAGATGAAAGACACATCATTAGAGCGTCACCAGCTTTATCGTTGGGAGAATGGTATAAAACTCCTTTCTCCGGATGACAGACAATCCCATGACTTTTATGGTCAAAAATACCGGCTACACGGTCGCTTCTGTATTAGCATTACCCTTTAATTTTTATTTTCTGGCCTTTTAGAAATGTTTCGATAGTCATTTTGTTTTCTTGTAATCCAATTTAAATCATTGAGTTGCAGTTATGTTTCTTTCGATAGTGATCTCTTTATTTAATTGTTCTTTAATGTCATAAAACAATTTTTGTGTGGTAGTTGAGGTAGGCAATAACCTTCTGAAAAAATGAGTATGTCTATGGATAAATAAATCCTGATTGCGATTTTGTTCGTGCACCAGGATTTTATGGAGCAACGATGTTGCACTTAATGTATTTTCTCCCAGAATATCCTTATAAATTGCCTTTAGTGCCTCAAATTTATTTCGTGTTTGTTGCGAGCTTGAGTTAAGTTTAGGAATTAGTTCCAATCTTTTATAAAGTTTTTGCAAAAGAGCAATTTGCTGCTGGGTTAAATGTTCTTGATTCACGTTTGGAGGAGGGGGGAGGATATAAAAAGTGCTAGCATGAGGCACTCCATTTACCAAAGTTGTTTTGTACTTTGGTGCTATTAAATAGTGAGAAGATATGTCTGTCTTAACTTTTAATATAGTTTCAATAATATTTAAGGATGTTGTTCGACACGTGATATCCGATCGGATCATCTGTGAGGTTTGGGCAAATTCCCTAATTTCAATATTGGATAACGAAGAGGTGAATTGACAGTCTTGTAATTTTTTTCTTTTAAAAGTAACGTGTTCCCCCTTCTCCTTTCTGGGCACGTAACTGTATATTGCCTCCTCATTCAATATTTCTTTTTCAGTCATACCGTCATTTTTATGTATATTTCGGATGCTCTGATTAAAACAGGGGTTTTTCATTTGCTCTCTTTCCAGATCAGATATTAGACCAATAAATTCTTTGACTTGCTCAAAATTAATGGAGTAGGCCTGATATGCAATGGCTGTGGATGTTGCATCTCGAGTAATTCCTTCATCGGCAATCCGTGCAAAAAGACCGCCTCCAAAAAACTTTACTCCCATTACAAGATTGCATCCTTCTGCAGCAGCATCGACATCATATATCTTGCCAATTCTTGCAAAAAGTTTAGGATTTCCATCTTGTATATAGCCAAGCATGATAAAGCTATGTAATTCCTGCTGAGCGATGGTTATGAAATATTCCTGATTTTTAGATATAGTTGGCATAATATTGTGACCGTTTAAACATGGGTGTTAAAAAAGCTTTTATTTTAATGGATAGTTTATCTATACATATTTAACTAATAAAAATTTTAGCCCCGGGATTTTGCTTAACCCAATTTGCGACATACTCGATGTAATTATTTTTGCCCACAGCAATACATCCGCGGGTTGCATAAGGTAAGTTGTTTAACCAATTAAACCCACTGAATATTTGAGTTGGCCCATGAATACCTACATCTCTCCCGGTATATCCTGCATTTAACTGTTGTTTTGTCGGATAACCAATGGGGATAAAGACTTTAAATTGGTTTGATTTTCTGGGGTGAGCCAGATTATAAATTCCCACAGGCGTTTTATTATCCCCAGCGTGTTTTTTACCGACACCATTATTTCCCAATGCAACTTTAAAAGACTTTATAATGACGCCATTTTTGCAAATATTTAAAGTTTGTTTTGCTGAATGTACATTAATTCCGTTGGATAACGGGCAAGAAGGAGTATTCGCGATTAAAGTGACAGGAAACAAAAAGAATATCATTAAAGAAAGAGCTTTCATTTTCATAATTAAAACTGAGTGTATTAAAATTGGTTAATAATTATCCCATAGTCTTCATTTTATTCATAGAGGCTTGGTGTTTAATTTTTTACCAGTATGATGGCAAATTTGATACAGGTTCAAAATGAATCAATAGGGTTTGTTGAGCATTGTGACTTCCTCTGGAATCCAGTTTGGCATAGAAATTCGCGAATATTGGCTGCAACTTTGGATCCCGCGAACAAGTCGCAGGACGTTGGGGTATTTGATGAATTGTCAATAAGCCATAATATAATTATCTATAAAAGAATATTATGGGACTCATTAGGAAGTATTTTGTGAGGAATCATAATAACTTATTGAAATTTATAGTTTTATTCTGTACTGTTTTTCGGAATCAAATTTATTACATGGACGTATTATGAAATTAAAAGGTACAAATTACATAACCTCTGCCTTATGTCTTTTTGCTCTTAGTGGAGGAGAAATACAGGCAGGTACAATGGGTCCGGCTCAAATCACTGGCACAGAAAAAGTATACTTTGGCATTTTTGGCGGAGGTGGCTCTTCTGAACCGGTGCGCATAAACCAGTCTGGAACTGTCTTTTTTATTGAAGCAGTTGGTGGTCCTTTGGCCGTGAATACTTTTGGCCACACCAATAGCCGGGATGTAGGATTGGTCGGCGGACAGCTTGGTTATCAGTGGCTGGATATCAACATGGGCTCCGGTGGTATCCGCTTTAGTGTTTAAGGCATTTCGTGTAAAGTTTGCTCCTTCTGGGGCAAACTTATTTTGCAATAAAATGTTAATATCAACTAGAGGTGTTTTAATTTGTACTAAAATATAGATTTGAACATAAGTATTAAAAAGTAAGGATACTATAATGACTAAAAAACCAACCCCTCCATTTCCCCAACAACCTATAAATCCTCCTGGAATCGAAGCCAAAATGGATCCTAAACCGCAATATAAAGCAGAGTCTTATAAAGCGGCTGGAAAATTAAACGATAAAGTAGCATTAATAACTGGAGGTGACTCTGGAATTGGGCGCTCTGTTGCTTTATTGTTTGCACGTGAAGG
>JAUXYG010000072.1 GCA_030694525.1 Legionella sp.
AGCCCACTCTTTTTGCAGATCAGAACTGCTCATTATCATTCTCCAAGGTTCTCAAAAGATTTGAACAGGTCATCTCACCTGCAAATCATAACAGTGCAAAATTCGGTAATCAGGTTTCCTTTCTCAGCATCTGAGTGCGAATTTCAGCTATCGCTTTTGTGGGATTGAGTCCTTTCGGGCATACATTCGTGCAGTTCATAATGGTGCGACAACGAAATACACTGAATGGATCCTGTAATTTGTCCAGTCGATGCATTGTTGCCTTATCACGACTGTCTGCTAGAAATCTCCTTGCCTGCAACAATCCAGCAGGTCCAATAAATTTTTCTGGATTCCACCAAAACGAGGGGCAAGAGCTCGTGCAGCAAGCACATAAAATACACTCATAAAGTCCATCAAGCTGGGCTCGTTCTTCAGGAGTTTGTAGCCGTTCCTGTGCCGGTGCATTATTATTGTTTATTAAATAAGGCTCAACACGCTCATATTGTTGATAAAATTGACTCATATCAACTGCCAGATCTCGAATTACTGGAAATCCGGGTAAAGGTCGAATAATAATCTTATCCGTATTTAACTGAGATAAACTGGTGATACAGGCCAGGCCATTGGTACCGTTTATGTTCATACCATCAGAACCGCAAACCCCTTCACGACATGATCGTCTGTAAGTAAGCGTTGGATCTTGCTCGGCTTTCAAACGCTCAAGTAAAGTGAGCAACATAGGATCACTTTTAACCGCTATCGCAATAGTATAATCTTTCATATAAGGTGTCGCATCCACCTCAGGATTATAGCGATAAATTGACAGGGTCAAATTTCTAGTATCTGTCATCTAAATACCCTCTTAGTAAACGCGTTCTTTGGGCTCAAAAGCCGCAATATGTTTAGGTGATGCATTAACCGGACGAAAATCAATGGTCTCGCCTTCCTCAAAATACAACGTATGCTTAATCCAATTTTCATCATCACGTTCAGGATAATCTTCTCTACTGTGCGCCCCACGACTTTCAGTTCGTGCTATTGCGGATTGAGCGGTCGCATATGCAGTAGCCATTAAATTATCCAATTCCAGAGCACTAATTCGCTCGGTATTAAATACATGACTTTTATCTTCCAATTTTGCATGAGCCAGACGTTCACGAAGCTCTTGCAAACGTTTGAGTCCTGACTCCATGATTTCGCCTGTTCGAAATACACCAAAATCTTCCTGCATCACTTTTTGCATCTCATCACGGATAACAGAAGGACTTTCACCATTAGTAGAATGTTCCCAACGTTCATAACGCACCATTGCTGCAGCTATATCTTCATCGCTAACGTATGGTACATCGGGTAGCTGATTGGATTGCCATAGTTCTTCCACATGAATTCCTGCGGCACGACCAAAAACCACCAGATCCAATAATGAATTCCCACCTAATCTGTTGGCACCATGCACCGAAACACAAGCACATTCACCCACGGCATATAAGCCCTCGACAACCTCTTCAAGACCGTCTTTTTTAGTTAATACCTGACCATGCATATTGGTAGGAATACCGCCCATACTGTAATGACACGTGGGTACTACCGGGATCGGTTCAACAATTGGATCCACACCGGCAAATTTCATCGACAGCTCACGAATTCCAGGCAAACGCGACATGATGAGGTCTGCGCCTAAATGATCGAGCTTTAATTTGACATAATCTACGCCGTTGGGATTAAAACCTTTACCTGCGCGCATCTCCAAGGCCATGGAGCGTGCGACCACATCACGAGAAGCCAAATCCTTAACCCGTGGAGCATAGCGTTCCATGAAACGCTCACCATCTTTATTAATCAGATAGCCACCCTCTCCGCGTGATCCTTCAGTAACCAGGCTTCCTGCTCCAACAATACCCGTTGGATGAAACTGCCACATTTCCATATCCTGCAAGGGAATGCCTGCTCTTAAAGCCATTCCAAAACCATCGCCGGTATTAATATAGGCATTGGTAGTTGATTGATAGATTCTTCCCGCACCACCTGTGGCCAGAATACAGACTCGGCTTTTGAAAAAAACCACTTCACCGGTTTCTATATTCATTGCAGTAACCCCTGCAATGCGTCCTTGAGAGCTTTTAACGAAATCCAGAGCAAACCACTCACTAAATACATGAGTTTTGGCCTTTAGATTTTGTTGGTAGAGGGTATGTAATAATGCATGACCGGTTCTATCTGCGGCCGCACAAGTTCGTGCTGCTTGCTCACCACCAAAATTTTTTGATTGACCACCAAACTGGCGTTGATAAATTTTTCCATTATCCATTCGTGAAAAAGGCAGCCCCATATGCTCCAATTCATAAACTGCCTGCGGGCCGGTTTTACATAAATATTCGATACAATCCTGATCGCCAATATAGTCAGCACCTTTAACAGTATCGTACATATGCCAACGCCAATCATCTACATCAGCATTTCCCAGAGCAGCCGTAATTCCACCCTGAGCCGATACGGTATGAGAGCGTGTAGGAAACACTTTTGATAAAAGTGCCACTTTCAATCCTGAATTGGCCATCTGTAAGGCAGCACGCATTCCAGCACCGCCAGCACCAATAATAACCGCATCAAAGGTATTCTGCGCCATTGCCATATTACTGCCCCCCAATAATCATCAAACCCCAGATAAATTGACTCAGGAGCCATAAAACAACCAGCATCTGTACTGAAAGACGAATCGCAGTACATTTAATGTAATCTGTAGTTACGGTCCAGATCCCTATCCATGAATGCAATGAAAGTGCGAGCAAACTTATTGCAGTTGCTAACTGAAACACTTTATTGGCAAATAATTGATGCCATTGCGCATAATCAAGATTGGGATGTGACAATAAAAAACCAAAAATAAAAAAAACGTACACCGCAAAATACACCGCAGTCACGCGCTGAATTAGCCAGTCTTTTAAACCATTACCCGTTAAACTTGTGACATTAGTTACCATATCCAGATTCCTAGAAAAAGAGCCAGAATTACTGTCATAACCATCACTAATATGGCGGTGCGACGACCTGCACAAAGATGATCACCAAAACCAATATCCATAAAGATATGACGTATCCCTGCAAGTACATGAAAAATCATAGCGGAACCAAATGCCCATAATACCAATTTATAAAAAGGGCTATTTAATGTAAGCCTAATCTGGGCGAACGATTCTTCTGATTGTAATGATTGACCCAACAAAAAAATCATAATGGGTAATAAGATAAATAAAATTATGCCCGACACCCTATGCAAAATGGATGCTATAGCCATAGGAGGAAATTTCATACTACTCAAATCAAGATTAATCGGTCTGTTCTTGTTCACAATGGGTTTCTTCCTCATTAGAAATTGTTGTAATTAGAGCACCATCCCAAATACAATTTGAATTCGCTTTTCACTCATCATCATCCATTTGATAAGTTTTATCCTGAATCATTAATTTTTTAAAAATTGTGCAAATTAAAAAAAACCACTATCAGATAGTACGATTTTAAAACTAAATCCGTGTACAACTTATGGAGTATAGCACTCTGTTTTTATCCCGCAAAGTTAAGTCTGCAAGGAAAAAGCATACTCTTTTATACCATCATCATGAATAGATTTATTTAAGATCATTTTGATATTTTTTAAAGCAACCGAAATTACAACTTAGTGAATTGCTGGAACATTTAATAGGTGACCCGCTTTAATTCGAACCTTTTTAGGGATTAGAAAAATAAAGCCTATCTTCCTATTTATTTTCATGGATAATCATTTGTATTCTATCAGGAGTAAATAGGAATTTTTAAGAATATTATGTTTGCAATAAGATACATGGGCGCAATCATTTATGATGCGTTAATCATAATTACTTTATTCTTTAGTATAACTGCTTTATTTGTACTAATGAATCAAGGCAATTCAATTCCACCTGCTACAGGCTGGTACCAATTAACATTAGGAATTCTGGGGTTAGGATATTACTACTGTTCCCTCAAATATGGCGGGCAAACTTTAGGAATGAAAGCCTGGAAATATCGGCTGTCCTCATTAAATCACCTTTCCTTATCTTCTGCACAAATTGTTAAAAGGGTCCTTTATTTTATTCCCACACTTATTATCGCACCCTTTCTTCTTCAAGGCAGTTATCAATTACTTAATCGCTGGACCTTAACTTCATTTAGTAATATCAGCTCTAGCGCTTAATACCTACTGCAGAGGAACCATGAGAATTTCGGTATGTTTCTCGAGGCGCTTCCGAGGGATAACCGTAACCTTTATCTGCAACCCTTTTCACGGTTTCCAAATAACGTTCACCCCAAGTCCCTGGATCAAAGTTAGTCACCACAACGTTGTAACTTAGATTAATAATCGATTCAAATGCTTTTCTCTGCGCCAACTCATGACCACCAAAGGCAACCTGGACTTCAGTTTCAACATCTATCCCACCTGCTTTTAAGCGCTCAACAAGGAGATGAATCATTTTCTCAATCGTATAATATAGCTTACACATGGACATACCAGCCGAAAACATATCTTCACTTTTGGCACACGACAAACGTGAACCGTAATCGTGTATCGGATAAACAAATTCGAGCTCATTAGAATTAGTTAAATGTTCTGGCATTAATATAATGGGCGGAGTAATTGAGGGAATATGTGGCGAGATGACATATAAATGAAAATCAGCCCAATGCCACCAGATTTGATAAACCCGTTCTGCCATTGAAATGGGATTATTTAAATCATCTTGCATCGCTAAGTCACGCAATTCAATGGGAATTTCGACTATACCCGGTTTTTCCACCATTTCATTACCTAAATTATATTGATTAGCTCTATATTAGCCCAAAATCAAGTATCGAGCACGATAGTTTCATGCAATATAAGGTAAAAATTCGGTAAAAATACGCAAAACTAGGGAATAGCCTGGTAGTAGTCAGGGGGAATCCGGCATTTAAAGCAGGCACTTTGACAGTTAGGTCGTTCCTGACATTTACGAATAGCTCCCTTACTCACCCATAAATCCAGCATGGGTTGTAATGCAAGCAGATCAAGCCGAAACTCCCGGGTTAATTGCTGGGTACTGACTATTCCTTCACGACAAATAAAATCACGAATTTGCAATAACATGTCGCCTGCCTCTAATTTGTTCACTATAACGAAATAGATATACGACTAAAAATAATCCTGCTGACATTATGCCAATCCACATCAAACTTTCCTGCGGATGAGTGAAAAATCGGGCACCTTGATAAAAAAGCACTGCAGCCGCATAAGCCACCAGAAAAGACCAAATAATAGAAGTCCACATAAACTGCCGATTTGCCTCTTGCCGAATAACCGCCATAGTTGAAACACAGGGAATGTAAAGCAACACAAACAGTAAGTAAGCATATGCACCCACCTGGCCATCAAAACGTTGCGCCATAATGCCATAAACAGATTGAGACACTTCATTTCCCGCAGCACTCGCCAATACTGGATTCCATAGTGCAGAGCCCAGTTCGGATAAATTATTGGGTATAGACCAAAAAGCAGACTGTAAACCACCCCAAAATTCAAAATGAGCGACGGTCATCTCATTCAAATGCCCCACCTGAGCATATAAAGAGTTTAACGTACCGACTACTACTTCTTTTGCAAGCATTCCCGTTAATAAACCTACCGTAGCTGGCCAATTATCCTGTTGAATTCCCATTGGAGCAAATAAAGGAGTAATCCATTGTCCCATTAAAGAAAGCAATGATTCCGTGCTGCCATCGCCACTGTTTATTCCCCCATTCAAAGTAATGGCATTTAACCCACCCAAAATAACACAAACTGGAATGATTAATTTTCCCGCCCGAAAAACAAAAAACCGCAAACGCATAGAGGTCTCTTTAAGTAAGCGCTTCATTGCAGGACGGTGATATGCGGGTAATTCAAGAATCAGAGGTGAGGCATGTCCTTTTAATGATGTATTGCGCAAAATAAATCCGGTAAGTACTGCCATTAAAATACCCACTAAATATAATGAGAAGACTATGTTCTGTCCTCCAGTCGGAAAGAAGGCAGCTACAAATACCGCATAAATCGCCAATCGGGCGCTGCAGGACATAAAGGGACTCATCATAACGGTCAACAGTCTGTCACGCTCTGAATCAAGAGTCCGAGCGGCCATAATGGCGGGTACGTTGCACCCAAAACCTACAATCATAGGCACAAAGGATTTCCCGGGTAATCCCATAGCTCGCATGGCTTTATCCACCACAAAGGCAGCACGTGCCATGTACCCTGATGTTTCCAGTAAAGAAAGGAAAAAGAACATCGCAGCAATTACCGGAATAAAGGTTAATGTGGTATTAATCCCCTTCCCAATTCCATTGGCGATAATTGCAATGAGCCAATCAGGCATATTTATTCGCTGGAGTAACCAGGCAGGCCCCTGAACAAAAAGGGTATCCGTACTGATATCAAAAAAGTCCTGAAATGCGCCACCGACATTGATAGCAAATAAAAACATCAGGTACATCATCCCAAAAAAGATAGGGATAGCCCAAAACCGATGTAAAACAATTCGATCCAGTTTTGCAGTAAAATGCTCACTCGCATCACTTCGTTTTTGTTGGGTTAAAGCCACCATATTATGAATTTTTTGATAACGGGCATCTGCCAACAAGACATCCAGACCAGTTTCCATCTCTGAAAATGATGACAGATCAATTTTAATCCCTGTATCTGGCAATGAATCTCCCTCAGCCAGTCTTCTGGAATAATAATACGCAAGGGACTTGCTATACCCCTCTTCTGTCAGTCGATTTTCTAAAACTGCCAAGTCGTCATGGAGAGGCCTGGATAGAGGTAAAGACCAGACGGGACTTTGGATTGAAGCATTCGGAATGGCCTCAACTAATTCAGGTATACCGATATTTTGATGCGCCTGGATTGGGATTACCGGACAACCTAATTGCGCGGAAAGTTCGGTCAGATTGATGGAAATACCGCGCTGACGCGCTATATCCATCATATTAAGAGCAACAATTACTGGCTTACCCAGTTCTAAAATCTGTGTCGTTAAATACAAATGACGCTCTAGATGACACGCATCGATCACGTTTATGATGCAATCAGACTCCAGCGAAACAACAGATTGTGCGGCTATCTGTTCATCCTGACTTAACCCTTTAGCATGTGCTACCAGAGAATAAATACCGGGTAAATCGGTAATATTTATCTCCTGCCCACCCATGTGCAATGAACCGGTTTTCTTCTCAACTGTAACTCCGGGCCAATTCCCTACGCGCTGGTTATCACCCGTTAATGCATTGAATAAGGTCGTTTTACCACAATTAGGATTGCCCACCAATAACACATGAGTCATATTCGCTCCAATACTAAATGGCTCGCTTCTTCTTTTCTTAAGGTTAAAGAGGTCCCTCTGACATCAATTTGAACGGGACAACCCAGGGGTGCAACTCTAATGATGGAAAATTCAACCCCACATGTTACTCCAAGAGATAAAAGTCTTCTTCTATATTGAGTCTCAGTCAGGCCAAAATCGATTAGTCTCACTTTATCTCCAGGTTCTAATTCACTAATTTGCATTATCTTACTAAAAAAGATCAATCAGATGTTGAGTGTAGCACAAATGCTATCGAGAATCATTCTCAATTAAGTTAATTTTTATGCACGAATGTTTCATACATAGCTTTTTGTTAGTCTTAAACGATGTTGAACACACTTCTACGCGGGTGGCGTGATAAATAATCCACAGACTGCATTTCGGTGAGCCGACTTATGGTGCGCCGAAAAGGCTCAAGCATCTCACCCGCCACATACAATTGATCTAAAGGAACTGCTGCAGAGAGAATCATTTTAATTCCGCGGTCATACATAACATCGATTAAATGAATAAACATAATCGTCTGCGCCGTATGATTTTCAGTGAGACAAGGTATTTGGCTAACAAATACGGTCTCAAAACGATCAGCAATTTCCAGATAGTCTAATTGACTACGAGGCAAATTACATAACACGTCAAAAGAAAACCATATAATTGTTCCGCTACAGCGAATATAAGGAATGGTACGCCCTTGCACCATAATAGTATCATTATGGGTCGCATTATCTGTTAGCAGATAAAATTGTCTTTCCATTTGCTCTGAGGTGATGCTGTTTAATGGGTATAAATAAGCATCAATTAAAAGTTGTCTGCCTAATCGATAATCTCTTTTTTTATTAAGTTGAACCACATGACAATTTGCATTTATTAAAGCAATGGCGGGTAAAAAACGATCCCGCTGCACTCCATTAAGATATAATTCATCAGGCCTGGTATTCGAGGAAATCACCAACACAACCCCTTCGTTAATTAAAGCCTCAAGTAATTGCGCCAAAATCATTGCGTACGCTACATCATCGACTAAAAACTCATCAAAACATAACAAACGAGTAGATTGCGCGATTTTTTTTGCAATATGACGTAAGGGATCTTTTTTACCCTGGAATTGGCGTAATTGAGCATCTATTTGTTGCATAAAATGATGAAAATGAAATCGATTTTTTTTTTCTTCATCAACATATTGATAAAATAAATCGACAAGATAAGTTTTACCTACCCCTACAGCACCATAGAGATAAAGTCCTTTAATGGGCATACGAGAGCTAAAAAACCACCAGGAGCCGTTATTTTTTAATGCATCGGCAATATTTTGCAAGTAATCCAATATCTCCAGTTGCGATGGGTCGCTATCAATATCACCACGCCCGATGGCTTGCTGATAATGATCGATTAAATTCATGATAATAATACCTGCTTACGAATAGTATCAATCAACTGCGATTTTAACTCGATCAGTTTTCCGTGAAAAAAATGTCCCGTATCAAACTCAATCAAGGGTAAACTAGGCGACGACTGGCTGGCAAAATCTGCGACAATTTCAAAAGGCACCACTTCATCATCATTCCCTTGTATAATCACCCATGGGGAAGGGGATGGTGTGAATTCGCGGTAATTATAATGATGTACGGGTGGCGCTATTGTTATTAACAAAGAATGAGGGTTTTGAGACGCGCAACGATAGGCTACATATGAGCCAAAAGAAAAACCGGCAAAAATAAAATGTAAACCTGTTTGCTCCTGCTGCCACATTTTAGTCAGAGCGAGCATATCCTCACTCTCACCAATTCCCTCATCATAAGAACCGGAGGATTGCCCCACGCCTCTAAAGTTAAACCGTAATGAAGGAATCCCCAGTTCTTTGAAGGCTCGTGCCATAGTGGTTACGACTTTATTATTCATCGTACCACCTTGTAGCGAATGAGGATGACCAATAATTCCGACATAGGATGGATTAATGGTTTCCGGCACGGATAACACCGCTTCCAATTGGCCGGCTAATCCTGATAAAAGAAGAGGATGATCGCCCGAAGAATTTAATTTGTCCGTGAAAATCATAAAAACCTGAACTGAAAAATCATTCAATAATAACCCAGATTTAGTGGATTGATAACCACTTTTACTGGTAAATCATTTGTTCCATAACGAATTGGTAACTGATTTCACGAAAATTTTTCCAGAGGACGTATTCAACTTCATACTGTTTGGCTATATCATTATTAAACGTAGCGCTGACCTTAATGGCAGCGACTTATTTTAAACCAATTTAGGGAGGACTTGATCCATGCGACAAGTACCTGTTCCACATGCAGTTACGGTTATTTCCTTTTCTCCTCAAGCAAGGAGAAAAATATGAAAATTCATGATTTTAAGCTGATGAAACAGCAGCGTAACAAAATCTCCATGGTAACCTGTTACGATTATCCTTCTGCATGCATTATTGCTGAATCAGATATTGATTGTGTCCTCGTGGGAGACTCAGTCGCTATGGCAGTGCACGGATACAACACAACGATAATGGCAACCATTGAAATGATGGTATTGCATACTCAAGCAGTTGCCAAAGGTTTAAACAAACAGTTTTTAATATCCGATCTTCCCTTTCTGAGTCATAAAATGTCTCGCGCTCATACCGTTGACCATGC
Source organism: Legionella sp. (assembly GCA_030694525.1). Taxonomy (GTDB): domain Bacteria; phylum Pseudomonadota; class Gammaproteobacteria; order Legionellales; family Legionellaceae; genus Legionella. Next base: position 10,013 of record JAUXYG010000072.1, read on the forward strand.
AAGAAAACTTCTCCAGGCAGGTGCTCATGGGGTAAAAATTGAGGGCGCTGATAAAGATACTCTCGAAACCATTGAATTTTTAGTAGAGGCTGGAGTTCCGGTTATGGGGCATATTGGATTAACCCCTCAATCTGTTCATCAACTGGGGGGGCATAAAGTTCAGGGCAAAACCCAGGAACAGGCAGAGCGCCTGATAAATAATGCGAAACAATTAGAAAAAGCCGGCTGCTTTAGCCTGGTCATTGAGTGTGTACCTCCCCTTGTCGCAGAAATGATTACCAAATCAACAGCACTACCCACAATCGGAATTGGTGCAGGTTCTCAAACTGATGGACAAGTACTTGTCTGGCATGATGTCCTTGGCCTTTCTCCCTCATTTAATCCCAAATTTGTTAAAAAATATGCTCAGGGAAAAGAGATATTTCTCAATGCCTTGGATATGTATGTCCACCAGGTTAAGGAAGTTCATTTTCCTGCTGTTGAACACGCTTTTTAGGAGCTTTAATGCACATTTTCCATAATTTAAATGAATGGGTTCAGTTCAGAAAGACGCTACCCAATGAAATGGAACTGGGATTCGTACCCACTATGGGTAATTTACATGCAGGACACGCCTCTTTGTTTCAACAAAGCGTTGTCGAAAATGATCATACTATTTCCAGTTTGTTTGTAAACCCCACTCAATTCAACCGAGAAGATGACTTTACGCAATACCCACGCACCCTAGAAACTGATTTATGTATAATGGCTGACGCTGGAATTAGTTATTGTCTCTTACCTACAGAAAATGAAATGTACCCGGATAAATTTAACTTTAAAGTCCAGGAAGAGAATTTGTGTCAGATTATGGAAGGAGCACACCGTCCTGGTCATTTTAACGGTGTATTGACCGTAGTATTAAAATTATTAAATCTTACCCAACCCACTCGTGCCTATTTTGGAGAAAAAGATTACCAGCAATATCTCTTGATTCAGAATATGGCCAAAGCTTTTTTTCTCAACATCGAAATTAAATCTTGTCCAACAATACGAGAGGACAGTGGACTTGCATTTAGCTCCCGGAACAATCGATTAAATGCGGAACAGCGAAAACGTGCAGAAGAATTCGCCAGAATATTCCATCAGGATAAACCCTGTGCCATGATAATAGCAGAGTTAAATCAACGGGGAATTCATGTGGAATATATAGAAGAATACCAAAATCGAAGATTTGCAGCGGTCCTCATTGATGATATTCGCCTCATCGATAATTACCTCCTGCAATGAAACAAAGCAATTGGCATATCATAACCGGGGCACCATCATCTGGCAAAAGTACTCTGATAGCTCAATTGGCAACGATGGGGTTTAAAATAGCCCCTGAAATTGCCAGACCTTATATTGAGGGTTTATTAATTTCGAATCCATCACTGGATGAAATTTATCGTAATACGCCTAAGTTACAGCGGGGCATATTAGCTGCTGCTCTAAAAAGGGAGCGTAAACTTGATAAAGATGAGTTAATTTTCTTTGATAGAGGAACCAGTGACAGCTTGGGCTATTTTAATTACTATAATCTGGACGCTCGCACCGCTAGCAAAATGTGTCATCATGTTCGTTATAAGCGGATTTTTTTCTGTCACCAACTCCCTGTTGTTCCAGATGCAGTTCGGATTGAAGACAACACAACTGCATTGGAAATTGGAAAACTTATTTTTAAGGCGTATCAAGATGCTGGATATGAAATCATTGAAATTCCTGCGCTCAGCGTGTCGCAACGAATTGACATGATTCTAACATATCTTGATGGTAGCAGCGCTTAACACGTGTTCCCCTGTCTATACTTTAAGAGTAGGGATGGATTGAAGAGCAGCCATCCTAATTAAAATAAAATTTATACTGGAATTATCTTGTCTTTATTAAACACTACTTCATACATTACCCTGCCCACTGAGTTTTATCAAAAAATTCACCCTGTTCCTATATCCAATCCGTATTTAGTAAAATTTAACGAACATCTTGCCTTATCTTTAGGAATAAAACCGGGTATCGCTGAACAGGATAATATAATTAAACTATTAGCGGGTAACGAAGTACCATCGCAAATTGAACCTATTGCTCAAGCTTATGCGGGCCATCAATTTGGTCACTACGTGCCATTATTAGGCGACGGTCGCGCTGTGCTACTGGGCGAAAAAACGGATAAAGAAGGCCATATATGGGACATCCAGTTAAAAGGGTCCGGGCGTACACGTTACTCAAGAATGGGCGATGGGCGCGCACCTTTATCTGCTGTGCTTAGAGAGTATTTATTAAGCGCGGCGATGAAAGGTCTGGGAATACCAACGACCCAAAGTTTGGCGGCTATAGGAAGTGATGAGACTATAATGCGCCAGGAAGGTCCTGTAGCTCTGGGTGTTTTAACCCGCGTTGCATCAAGCTACATCCGTATCGGCACGTTCCAATACGCGGCCCAATTACCCAATGATAATGCGGTAAAGGTGCTGGCTGATTATACTCTTAAACGCCATTATCCGGAGCTTCTCATAAAACAGGAACCTTATTTAGAATTATTTAAAGCAGTTATCGACAAACAAGCCCAGCTAATAGCAGAGTGGATGAGCGTAGGTTTTATTCATGGGGTGATGAACACTGATAATATGACGATTTCTGGTGAAACTATTGATTATGGACCTTGTGCTTTTATGGACGAGTATAATGAAAATCAGGTTTATAGTTCCATAGACTGGCAGGGTCGATATGCATACAGTAATCAGGTTGCTGTAGCTTATTGGAATTTAAATCAGTTTAAAGAAACACTATTACTATTATCCAATGATCCATTAATTCATCATGAATTCCAAAATGCGCTTGATTATTTTGGCATTGCTTTTAACAATTTTTGGGCGAATAAAATAAAGGCGAAACTGGGTTTACAGGTCATTGATGAATTATCCAAGAAAATTATTAGTCGTTTTTTTGGCTTACTGCAACACCATCACCCTGATTTTACCAATACGTTCCGTTTACTGGGTGACTCTTTGACTTGCGAAAAAGCGAAACAATCCTGGTTATCATTATTTAATCACTCCGCAGATAGCCAGCAATGGTATGTAGATTGGCGAAAGTTAATTGCTAACTCCCAAACCGAACTGAATTATATAAAAGCTGCGATGCATTTGGTAAACCCTGCTTACATACCCCGGAATCATCTTGTTGATCAGGCGATAAAAAATTACCTGAATGCAAAAGATACGTCACTTTTGGACCGATTACTTAATGTGTTTCAATCTCCCTTCCTCCAAATTGACGATACGGGGGACTTACAAAGACTGCCTGAGGAGCATGAGCGCATCAGACAAACATTTTGTGGTACCTGAACCAAATGAACCTGGTGTGAATATCCTAACGAAATATCTCTTCCAGAAAATTCGTCATCGCAAGCCAGGAGCGATGCGCGGCAACCTCATTGTAAACGATGCCCATATTTACTTCATGAGCTTGTGGATTTGCAAAGCCATGTTGTACGTGGCCATACATATGCACCTGCCAGTCTGCGCCAGCATCAGTCATTTCCTGACAGAATTCATTCACTTGCTCTGGTCCAACCATAGGATCGTCATAACCATGCAATACCAGAATTTTAGCTTTAATCGGCTCTGATTTCAGATCATCGGGTTTATTCAGTAATCCATGGAAACTTACTGCTCCCTTAATATCTGCACCACTACGAGCCAGGTCTAAAGCGCACAGCCCACCAAAACAAAAACCAATAATGGCAATACGGTTTATATCAACTTCAGGCATGGCAATTACAGCATCGTACGCCGCTTGTAAACGATTTCTGAGCAGCAGTCTATCATTAACAACAGGATCCATTAATGCCTTTTTTTCCTCCACGGTATTCCCAATGCGGCCTTGACTGTACATATCCAAAGCAAAACCTAAATACCCCATTTCTGCCAATAACTTAGCCTTGTCGCATACTAACTCTCCACGACCGGTCCAGTCATGAGCGACTATAACCGCAGGACGGGGCTCATCAGAATTATTATTGTATGCAAGAAATCCATAAAGCTCTTGATCATCATGATGATAAATATAATTTGATGTATGCATTTTGGTTATCCTTAGGATTAATCATAAAAATAGTCTAGGGCAATCCTAACAAATGTCCATAGATGATGAATTAAATTAAGTTATTAATTTATTTTCTTAATCCCCATATGTCGATTTATCTGAATTATAAATACCAAAAAATTTATAATTACTTCAGAAGAGTAGAAGCATCTTCCAGTGCGCAGGATAATTTTATTGCAAGTGATGTGTTATCTGAAACAAGAAAGCTAGCGGTATTCAATGAAATAATTTTAGTATTATTGAGTAATAAGACCACTTTAATGCTATTATTTTTCATCAATATCTGGTAGCTAAAAAATAATAAGGAAATAATAATGAAATTGAAAGGTGGAGATTCAAATAGAAAATTTCAAAATAAGCTATTCAAAATTGAAGCAAATAAAAAAAATAATAGTGAATGCCAAAATAACGAGAAAAATCGGACAAAATTTTGGTCAAAACAAAATCAGCAATTTAAAACCGATAATAATTCAAATTTAGTCAATGAATTAAATGTAGCCGCTATAGTAACATTTAGTTCATTTAGTTAATGTGAAACAGAAGATGCGGCATGATTTAGGTTCGAAAGAACCAATAATTATCTTCAAGTTTTTACGATCACATGAAACGGATTGTTTATGTAATCCTGAAAGTAACGTTAAGTGAATTTTTCAAGATTACTGCGCGGGTTATTTAACCCGCGAACCAGTCATTAACCCTCAATATACTGTCGTATTTTTTTCATGGCGTTTTTCTCAAGCTGACGTACTCGTTCAGCTGATATACCGTATTTTTCCGCCAGGTCATGTAAGGTCAGTTTTTCATCCGCTAACCATCTCTGTTGCAGAATATCCTGACTGCGTTCATCAAGTTGCTCCAAGGCAAACATGAGTTGTTCCCGTCCCTGATCACCCGTATCTTCTTTTTCCAATACCAAGGCAGGATCGTCATTCACATTAAACAGATAGCGCTCTGGAGCTTTATATGCATCCTCATTATCATCAGCATCTGGTGCATCATAAGGAGAGTCCATCACATTTAAACGTTGCTCCATCACCAAGACTTCTTCACGGCTCACGCCCAAATCTTTAGCTACAGCATCCACTTCCTCATTACTAAACCAACCTAACCGGTTCTTCATTTGCCGCAAATTAAAGAATAGCTTACGCTGTGCTTTGGTCGTCGCAACTTTAACGATGCGCCAGTTACGTAAAACAAACTCATGAATTTCTGCTTTAATCCAATGAACTGCAAAGGATACCAGCCGAACACCCATTTTGGGGTCAAAACGTTTGACCGCTTTCATTAACCCAACATTACCTTCCTGAATCAAGTCGTTTAAAGGCAAACCATAACCCAAATAACCGCGAGCCACGCGAACCACATAACGTAAATGAGCAAGAACCAAACGTCTGGCCCCTTCCAGATCACCTTCAGCATGAAATCGCTCAGCACAAGCAATCTCTTCTTCAAGAGTGAGCATGGGAATTTGATTTACCCGATGAATATAAGAATCAAGACTACCAACAGGCAGATTCATTGCAGATAGTTGCAACTGTTGACTCATACTTCTTCCTCCAGTTATCAACAAAATTAGTTTAAATGAGCGATGTTCATGAAACACCGCTAAACGATAAATTCTTTCAAAATGTAACTTCTGACAAAAACTCATAATTTAGCAGTTTTGTGCGGTTTTGAAGCATTATAGTTAATTATATATCAATTATAAGGCTCAATAGAAGCCAACTGTCGTTTTCCTGATAATCGTGCTCCAAGCCACCCGAGTATAATGGCAAAAAACACAAGTAGCAAGATTTGCCGAATTGATAGTGATGTCAGGGGATAATGCATTTGGTAAACCACCGCCAATTGATTGACCGCAACACCCAGACTTAGAACAAATATGTTCACTAGTAACACCGCAAGTACAGCCCCAGCGAGACCATACCAAATCCCGGTATAAACAAAAGGCCTCATAATAAACGGATCTGTTGCGCCAATTAGTTTTAGAATTTGAATCTCTTCCTGCCGGTTATGGATAGCCAGACGTAAAGTATTACCAATAATAAACACTACGGCTAAGGCCAATAAAATCATTAACGCATGAGCAGCTTTTGTAGCAAATCCTAAAATTGCATGGAGGCGAGTAATCCATTCCATATCCAACTTGGCTTCTTCAATATTAGGGAGAGTTCTTAGTTGATTCGCCAGCAAATCAAGTTTAGCAGGCGCATCAACCATTAAAGCCGGTATCACTTCTATTACGGGTGGCAAGGGATTTTCAGGAAGATAACGCATAATGTCATGCATCCCTTCTTGCGCAGTTAATTCTTTAAGACCCGCATCCGAAGATTTAATCGTAGCCTGTCCTACTCCCTGAACCGCTCTCACTTTTTGTAATAATGTGGTTTGTTCTGCATCGGTTAACGAGGGTTTAAGATAAAGAGAAATATGACCCCCCTGTTGCCAGCCTAAAGTAAGTTTATTCAAATTATCAGCAGAAACCCAAAATAAAGCGGGTAGTGCCAGTGCGATAGCTATAACAATCGCAGTCATCATAGTGGCGAGCGGTTTACGACATAATAAATTCAAACTCTGAATAGCTGCCTGTAGGTGATAAATCAGAAAAGAATGAGTCTTTGTTAACAAAGCTTGCCTCCTTTCAACATAAAAATACGATGCCGCATACTGGCAATTAATGCCAAATCATGGGTGGCGATTAAAATACTGACCCCTACAGAATTAAATTGTTCGAAAAGAGTCATTATTTCGGAGGAAAGCTTTGGATCAAGATTACCCGTAGGTTCGTCTGCGAGTAATAGAGCCGGTTTATGAACCACTGCCCGCGCCAGACCAACTCGCTGCTGCTCACCACCAGATAAATGCAACGGCAGCATTTTTTCTTTACTCAGAAGACCCACCATATCAAGAGCTGCGTGTACTCTTTTGGCAATCATAGGGTAGGCCATACCCTGAATTTGTAATGGTAACGCAACATTATCAAAAACGGTGCGGTCATTTAACAAATGCGGCGATTGAAAAGTAATCCCTAAATTACTGCGATGCGCTGCTACATCACGCTTTTTAAGCTGATTTAATTTTAATCCATTAACACTAAGTTGACCAGAAGTTGGCCATTCCAATAGAGCAATCAGCTTTAAGAGAGTGCTTTTGCCAGCACCTGAATGACCTGTAAGAAAAGCCATTTCTCCTTTTTGCAGGGAGAAATTAACTTGACTCAAAGCTTCAAAGCCGCCGGGATAACGTTTACTAACCTGGTCAAATGTGATCATCATCAAATATAGCACCGACAAATTGCGCTGCATCAAAGGGTCGTAGATTATCTATGCCCTCACCGACACCTAAATAACGAAATGGTATCCCTAAATCATGAGCTATTGCAAATAAAATCCCGCCCTTCGCTGTTCCATCCAGTTTAGTCATGGTGATTCCCGTCAATGTGACTGCCTCATGAAACTGACGGGCTTGCATTAATGCATTTTGACCAATACTTGCATCAAGAATAAGCATGGTCTCATGCGGCGCATGAGGATCGAGTTTATGCAGGACTCTTTTGACCTTTTTTAACTCATCCATCAAATTACTTTGCGTATGAAGCCTTCCTGCGGTATCAGCGATTAATACATCAATCTTGCGTGCTTTAGCTGCTTGCAATGCATCAAAGATTACCGAGGCACTGTCTGCACCGGTATGTTGTGCAATCACCGGAATCTCATTACGCTCACCCCAGACTTGCAATTGTTCCACTGCAGCGGCTCTGAACGTGTCTCCCGCAGCCAGCATCACTTTTTTACCTTGTTGCTGAAATTGCTTGGCAAGTTTTCCTATGGTAGTAGTTTTGCCTGCTCCATTAACCCCCACCATTAAAATTACGAAGGGTGATTGATCCTGGGTTTCAGGAATTAAAGGCTGCGATTTGGCACCTAATATTTTTTTCAGATGGTTTTTCAGCGCTTCATGCACCGTATTGCCGTCGGATAACTGCTTGCGTTCGAGTCCATCTGTGAGTTGACTTAACACCGTTTGTGTCGTCTCGATTCCCAAGTCAGCACTCAGTAAAAGGATCTCCAGTTCCTCAATTAATTCAGGACTGATTTCTTTTTTGCCCAATAACAGTCGGCCAATTCCATCACCAAACTGATGACGTGTTTTACTTAACCCCCGTTTAAATCGGGCAAAAATACCTTCTTTACTTAATTCAGGTTGTGACTCTTCCGGGACAGACTCAATTGGAGAAAATTTGTCCAAATTATTTTCTATCTTAACTTCTTGATTCTCCGTCACTTTTGGTGATTCAGAATCCTGATTTCGTTTAAACCATTTAATCATTTAGTGTACAAATCCTGGGAAATGTGAAATTCTATCACCTTTTTCGCTTTGAGGTGACGTTGTGCACAAAATACTCATCACACTCTTGATGTTACTATCTTGCCAGACCTTCAGCCAAGTTCAAGAGTTTATATTAAATAACGGATTAAAAGTACTGGTTAAAGAAGATCATCGCGCGCCCATCGCAGTGTCCATGATTTGGTATAATGTAGGATCAGCGGATGAACCTGCAGGAATTACCGGGGTCTCTCATGCAATTGAACACATGATGTTCAAAGGAACCCCAAAATATCCACTGGGCGTTTTTTCTAAAACCATTGCATCACAAGGAGGCCAGGAAAATGCATTTACGAACAATGATTATACTGCCTACTTTGAAAAAATTGATGCAACACGACTCGCAACAAGTTTTGAATTAGAAGCAGATCGAATGACCAACCTGCTGTTGAATGCCGATGAATTCGCTAAAGAAATCAAGGTCATTCAGGAGGAACGCCGATTGCGGACTGATGATAATCCTCAAGCACTCGCATTTGAGAGATTCTTAGCTACAGCTCATCTTGCTGCACCCTATAATCATCCCGTGATCGGCTGGATGACTGATTTACAACAGATGAATGTAGACGTATTAAAAAAATGGTATCAAAGTTACTATGCCCCTAATAACGCAACTTTAGTAGTGGTTGGCGATGTCTCTCCAGAAAAAGTTCGCGCATTAGCGGAACAGTATTTTAGCCACATTGAGAAAAGACCCGTGGCAGAAAGAAAACCACAACAAGAGCCACCAGCCTTGGGCAAGAAAATGGTAGCTATTAACGCACCTGCCAAATTCCCTTTGTTAATGATTGGTTATACAGTACCCACAGTTAATACAGCTACTAAACCCTGGGAGCCCTATGCTTTGGAATTAATCGCAGGAATTCTGGATGCAGGGGAAAGTGCACGATTTTCAAAAAATTTAATCAGAGGCAATCACCTTGCGACCGGAGTTGATGTCTACTACAACCTATACTCTCGTTATCAAACTCAATTCATAGTCTATGGAGCACCCAGTCAGAATCATCAAATTACTGAATTACAAAAAGGATTAACAGGTGAACTTGATTTATTGAAGAATAGCAGGGTAAGTGACAAAGAATTACAGCGTATTAAAAATCAGATTATTGCCCAGAAAACATTTGAAAAAGACTCAATTTTTGGACAGGCAATGGAGCTTGGATTACTGGAAACAACGGGGCTGGGATGGAAAAAAGCGCAAGAATATAACCAAGCCATCAACAAAATTACTCCAGAACAGATTCAGCAAGTTGCACAACAGTATTTTCAAGAAATGAATATGACGGAAGCAGTACTAAAACCAATCACACACGAGGTGAAGTCATGAGAAAGTTAAGCCTTATCATCACCGCTCTGTTTTTTTTCGTAACCCAAAATGGCTTTGCCAATACATTCAAAACTGAAAAATGGGTTACTAAAAATGGGGTACCCGTAGTATTCTACCAAGCTATGGAAGTTCCCATGCTGGATATCAGTATGGCCTTTGCGGCTGGTTCTGCTTATGATGGCGACCATTTTGGTCTAAGCGCCTTGACTACACGGATGCTCAACGAAGGAAGTGCCGGACGAAACGCAAATGAAATCGCTGAGAGTCTTGCGGATACTGGAGCACAATTTGACGCATCAACCAGCAGAGACATGGTGGTGTTTAATTTGCGTACCCTTACGAGCAATGAGCCCTATACCCAATCCACTAATACGTTTGCGCAGATTATCAATCATCCAAATTTTCCCGAAGAGGGGTTTGAGCGAGAGAAGAAGCAGCTGCTCATGGCAATTGAACAAACCGATGAGTCCCCTGATGAAGTAGCCAGTATCAATTTCTTTAAAACCCTGTATCAGAATCATCCCTATGCGCATCCTGTAGATGGAACTGCGACTACTATGAACGCCATAACTAAAAAGCAAGTGACTGATTTTTATAAACATTATTACGTTGCTGCGAACGCAGTAGTGGTTTTGGTTGGAGCCATAGACAGCAAAACCGCCCACCAGCTGGCCGAACAGCTGACCGTTGAATTACCTAAAGGAAGCAAAGCGCCCCTAATCCCCAAAGCGAATCATTTAACGGCCCCTGAACCAATTAACATCCCCTTTCCCTCATCACAAACCGTTGTTCGCATGGGGCAAGTTGGAATTGATCATCATAATGCCAATTATTTTCCTTTGATGGTAGGAAATTATATTCTCGGTGGCGGCGCTTTAGTTTCAAGACTTTCCGTAGAAGTACGAGAAAAAAGAGGCCTGACATATGGAGTAGATAGCCAATTTGTACCCATGCCTGGAGAGGGCCCTTTTCTGATCAGTCTTTCAACTAAAAATGACCAGGCTAAAACAGCACTAGCCATTACTCGTGACACTCTGGATCAATTTATTTCTCAGGGACCCAACTCCCAGGAGCTAAAAGCTGCAAAACAATATTTAACCGGCAGTTTTCCCATGTCCCTGGCGAGTAATCGTACTATAGCCAGTCTTTTATTGCGAATGGCCTTTTACCATTTACCCGATAACTATCTTGATACTTATGTGGATCACGTCAATTCAGTTACCGGCCAGGAGATTGCCCAGGCATTCAAACAACAGGTCCAGACTGAGAATTTGCTCCTTGTTACAGTAGGTCAATCGTGAACCAAGTCATACGCATTATCGGAGGGCTATACCGCGGCAAAAAACTCCACTTCCCTAATGTGGAAGGTTTGAGGCCAACCCCGGATCGCGTCAAGGAGACTTTGTTTAACTGGCTCATGCATGAAATCAAAGATGCGCGCTGTCTCGATGCATTTGCAGGCAGTGGAGCACTGGGTTTTGAAGCGTTCTCTCGCGGTGCTGCCAAGGTGGTCCTGGTGGAACAATCTTCTTTAGCCCATGTTAATTTACAAAAAATTATCACCCAATTTAACAGTTCTGTTTTAAAACTGGTAAAAGGGGATGTGATTCACTATCTGGAATCCTGTACCGAACAATTTGATATTATCTTTCTAGACCCTCCTTTTGCCGCAAATTATCTGCCCGAATGTCTTAAATTAATAGTTCAAAACAAGCTCCTGGTGCAGGGAGGGTTGGTCTATATCGAATGTCCCATTTTAGTCGAAATGGATGAGAACGAATGGCAACAATTCAAACTAAAACAAGCTGGCCAGGTTTTGTACGCTCTATTTAAAAAACTGTAACCAACTATATCTTGACAAGGACGCTTGCTCCTGTTTCAATCTAAAGCAATACTACTAGAATATTAAAGAACATTGAATGAACAATAAGCTTGTCATAATGTTTATTGTTTCAACACTGCTGGTTAGCTGTGGTGGAACATTTAGAAAACCGCCCGTAAATAATCCCAGTGATGATGCGACTATAAAATTGGCCGAGGCAGCAGTTTCTGTCAGTGACTCCATGCTGGAAATGGCGCGAATTGAAAAAGTGATATCTCCACCAGAACATGATAATATATTAACCATTCCTAATGCTTATAATTTACAGGCCCGGGCAAGTGTTGATTGGTCGGGACCCATTGAGGAACTCACAGCGCGTATTGCCAAGGCGGCTCATTTTAAACTTCGAATATTAGGAAAGGTACCTGCTGTTCCTGTTTTAATTAGTATTAGTATAAAAGATAAAAGTTTAGCAGAAATCCTGCGGGATATAGATTATCAAGCCGGTGTTAAAGCTTTTATTCATGTGTACCCTAACAGTCAGGTTGTTGAATTACGATATGCCAAATTATACTCTTAGTCTTATATTACTAATATCAGTCTCGTTGGTAGGCTGTGGCACTTTTTATCGCGGAAATGTCGGCGATACCAGCTCATTAGCGGGCATTCAGGCTATGGCCAATGGCAAGCACAGTCGTAATCAAAAAAGACAAAGAATGGGTAAAATTCGAGAAATGGCATTAAAAGAGACCGCTCTGAGCCTTGGTGCACAGGCAGGGCTTGCTTACCGGGCACGAATTATTGATGAAGCACTCACCAAACAGGCAAGAAACCTGGATATTATTTACGATTTTAATTCTTTAGTACTTGAGCATAACATTTTACCCCCGGTTTTACTGGAAGGCAGGAACACTCTAAATCTTGCAGATGCACAGAGCATCAGGGTTTCTGATCGCACGTATAAAGTCGCCAAACAGGCCCACTTTATAACAACGCCACCAACCTGGCGCCAATACCTCTGGATGGACTATGTAAAACCGGAAGCGCCTAATGTGACCTTACTCCCTAAATCAAAAGTAGAAAGGCAAATTTGGTGTATTTATGCAGCCAAAGGGTGGAAAAATGGGGTGGAACAAGCCAATACTATTCTTGAAGAAAGCATTGCTCGGGTAAAAGAAGACTTTGGTGGCATGATTCTTTACAGAAAATTACTGGCAATGAACATGGTGTCCCCTCCTTATGTATCCCATACTGATTTGGGAGTTACAGGTGATGCCTCAGAAATTCACATTGATGATCGCGTGTTACGTATCACTGCATTACCGGCATTAAATATTAACAGTAATGAGTGGCGAGCAGCAGTTGCCAAAGATGAAAATGCCCTGGAGCAATTTAAAAACATGGAAAAAATGGCTAATCAGGCTAAAATTATTATTACTAATAAATCCTGGCAGCCCGTCATAGCACCAGTAAATTAATGGCCCTGATATGAGCAATATTAATCTGATGGCTGATGAGCCCACCCGCTTCACCCCAGTATTTATGGATCGAATGCTGGAGCATGCTGAAATTTTAAAAGCTTCCGATATTACTATCCAGACTGGAGAACCTATTTTTGCCGAAGTTTATGGAAAACTATTAAAAATTACCAACCGAAAGCTATCTAATACTGAGCTTGGCGATTTAATCAACGCGATATATGGGCCTAACGCCACCACACAATTGCTCTCAGGAAAAGATATTGATACGCATTATGAGTTTCGCCCAAATCGCGGTGTGCGTTATCGTTATCGGGTTAATGCAACAGCATGTCTTGTAGAGGGTCACGATGCAATCCAAATTACCCTAAGAACTATTCCTACAACGCCACCTAAACTGAGTACCATGAACTTACCGCCTAACATAATAGAAGCAATCGCTCCTCAAGAGGGCATTGTATTTATCACAGGCGCAACCGGATCGGGTAAGTCTACTCTATTAGCTTCAATAATTCGTGATCTTATTGAAACCGGCGATTCAAATCGGAAGGTACTTACCTATGAATCCCCAATTGAATTCGTATACGATGAAATCGATACGATATCTTCAATTGTCAGCCAATCTGAAATACCTCGTCATCTGCCCAATTTTGCGGACGGTGTACGAAATGCATTGCGTAGAAAACCACGACTTATCATGGTAGGAGAATGTCGGGATGCTGAGACTATTAGCGCAGCATTGGAAGCAGCATTAACGGGACATCCTGTTTATACAACCCTGCATACCTCCGGGGTTGCCGAAACCATGCGACGTTTAGTAACGTCCTTTGCCGGTGATGAGCGTTTGGGACGAACTATTGATATTTTGGAAACAATACGCTTGTGCATCTGGCAAAAACTCGTGCCTACTGTGGATGATCGAAGGGTGGCTTTACGAGAATATTTGGTATTTGATGAAGAGGTTCGTGATATTTTGTTAGAAAGCGACCCTAATGATGTGACATCCGCCACGCGAAAACTGGTTAGAGAAAGAGGTCAATTGATGACGTGGGATGCGAAAGCCAAATTTGAAGAAGGAATTATCAGTGAACGGGTCTATAAACTAATCATTGCTGGTGCAAAAGAGTATCAACAGTAATTCAAACCAAAAGGGTTTTAAAGACCTGACTCAATTTTGAGGATTAAAACATGCGTATCTTATTAACCTTTTTTTTGTGTATTTGCGGTTATCTGCATGCAGACACAATTAACAATTACATGAATATTGCTAATAATATTCCTCAGATGGAAATCAAAGCAGATCCGCAAGCACAAGCGTGGGCCAGATCGGCACGTCATGTATTAACGATAACCTGCGAAAGTATTGCAGAGACTTTAACCCAGGCAAATGAAACCGCGAAAATACAAGGTAAACCCATTTTTTGCTTACCCGCAGGCACCCAACTTAATTCAATTACCTTAAATGAACTCATACAACAAACTTATAAAGAAATTTCCAGCCAGCGAAGTGACAAAGACACTATGACTGTATCGCAAGTCGCTCTGCTAGGAGTTAGTAAAAAATATCCTTGTCAAAATACTGGAGGAACTCCAGGTCTTATGCATGTGGGAATGAATTAATTGGAAATATTAAAAGGAGATTAATCTCCTTTTAATATTATTGATTTTGGAGAAAGTGGTCTACAGACAACTGCAACTCTTGCTCCAAAGTATAGGGTGGAACCCAATGCAATAAAGCGCGTGCCTTAGTGGAATCTATTTCAATATTATAAAGTAGTTGATCTGCAAGTCGCAACATGCCTATGAATTTTAAGGTTTTTTCCAAGATTCGGTGGGGGACAGGAATTAAATAATTCTTTTTATTCATTGCATTACTTATCTTTTTGACTAAATCAGTAGTTGAAATAGCCTCACGATCAGAAATTAAAAATACTTCGTTTTTAGCTTGTTCCGCATCAATGCATAAATTAATAAAATCAACCAAATTATTAATCCCACAGAAATGACGTTTGTTTTTTATCGCACCTAATGGCATTGGAATGCCTTTATTAACTAATGTGAACAGTTTTTTAAAATTACCTGAAGACCCGGGGCCGTAAATTAAAGGGGGTCTAATAATGACCACTTCAAGTTCATCCGAAAATTCCATCAACTCTTGTTCGGCCCTAAGTTTAGATACACCGTATGCGTTAGTCGGCTTTAAGGGGGAATGTTCACTAAATTGAGTATATTGCCTCATATTTCCATATACACTCATACTGCTTAAAAATATAAACCGACGAACGCCATTTTCCACAGCACTCTTTGCCAAATTAATTGTTGCCTCATAATTAGACTTCATAAATTGCTGTTCAGGTTCAATTCCGTTTTTTAAAGGTTTTGTCTGAGCACCACAATGTATAATAGTATCCACTTCATGAAATAATTCGTTCCACTGAGTTTCGTTTAAATTATTTGTATGATGCACATCTGAAATTTCAGGAAAT
>JAUXYG010000094.1 GCA_030694525.1 Legionella sp.
AGGAAATAATTTTTTTAGAATCACTACTGAGTTAGAATTATATGTCAAAATTCGAATGGAATATTTCTTTTTTAGGCTATTAATCAGTGCCTTACCAATAAATCCACTTGCTCCGGTAATTAATAATCTTTTTCGCTGCGACATATTTAGTTTGCATAATATCTAGGAATATTAGGTTATATAAATTATTCCGAAGTGAGATGCAAGGAAAAAATTTTTCTTCTTTAATTTATCCTATTATACCCACAAGAAGGACAGTATCGTCAAAACTTATAAGTCAATACATTTTAATTTTTATAAAAAATTAAGTACAAATTTATTTGACAGAATTGTCAATATTAATTATGCTTAATGTACGTTGATTAATTGTCACGTGATAACACCTCACTTTGGAGGTGTTACAAAAATTAATTCGAAGTATGAGTTAATTCACTTAAAGGAGCATATTTATGAGCGATTTTAAAGATATTAAGAATAACGCCAAAGACAAAACTTCAGATCTTTATCAGGAAGGAAAAGAAAAGACCGCTTCTGCCTATAATGAAGTCAAGAGCAATGCCGAGTCCATGGCAAATCGAGTTAAAGAGTCTGCCTCTGAACTTTACGAAGAAAGTAAACAAAAAATTAATGAGTATCATCAAGATTTAAATGAATACTCTGAAGAGCTGGTTAAAACCATTAAAAGCAAACCGTTAACATCCATATTAGTTGCAGGCGGCATCGGTTTTATTCTTTCAAGCCTATTAAAAAAATAAATATATTCCCTAACTTAAGGATTAATTATGAATAACAAAGAACATCGTTTCACTACCGAATTATTTACGAATAAAGATCAGGCAGAACGCGCTTATCAACATGCAATCAACCAAGGATATAGCGATAAGGATATTAATGTATTAATGTCAGAAGAATCACGTACAAAATACTATGATTCACCTCTGGTTAAGGAAGAAGGCACTAAGTCTACAGAAGGTCTTGCCATTGGCGGAGCTACTGGTGGTGCAATTGGTGGTATTGTAGCAGCGATTGCAGCATTAGGAACAAGTCTTGTGATTCCTGGCTTGGGTCTTGTTGTAGCTGGCCCATTGGCAGCAGGTCTTGCAGGAGTAGGAGCCGGCAGTATCGCAGGAGGTCTTCTGGGTGCTCTGATAGGTTGGGGTATTCCTGAAGAAAAAGCGAAAGTCTATGAGTCAGGTATTAAATCTGGAGGAATTGTATTGGGCGTCAATGAATCAAATCCCAATATTAATTTAGAGCGTGATTGGCAACAATATAAAAATTAATATTTAGTAGCGATTCCCTTCTGGGAATCGCTACTTTTCTATTACTGACTGAACTCTTCAAAAGCTTCCAAGGCCTCGGCTGCATACATTAATGAAGGACCACCTCCCATATAAACTGCCATACCTAAAGTTTCGAGCAACTCTTCTCTGCTTGTTTGTAATTTGACTAACGTTTGAGAGTGAAACCCGATACAACCAGGGCATTGTTTTGCTACCGCTAAAGCCATAGCGATTAATTCTTTAGTTTTTTTATCAAGAGCGCCCTCTTTATAAGCTGCTTGAGATAAAGCAGAGAATCCTGCCATTACATCAGGCATTTCTTTACGCATTTTAGCCAGCTGAGTGCTTATATCTTTGGTAATTTGAGTGAATTTGTCCGACATCAGATAACTCCTGTTATTAACGATAAAATACAACACAGAATGTGTTAATTGCTGATCAAAATCGATAAATAACTGCATTAAGATCGCAAGCTAATTCGTTCTGGAACATCAGCAATTCTTAATCTACCGTATATTTACGTGAAGCAAAAGCGATAAGATTAAATAGTCGAAAATTGAAATTCAGGAAATAGCTTGATTATAAGCTTCTCTTGCAAGAGTTAAGCGACGCTCTATCTCTCCAAGATCCCCTTTTACAGTAAGGAGTGCGTGTTCACTGGCTCCTGACGTCATTAATTCCAAAGTATTAGTCAGAGCTTTTTGCTGAAGTATTAAAGTTTTAATATCATTTTCTAGAGAGCGTAGCCATTGTTGCCTGGTACTTAACATTTTTATACCGAATGACTCTTCAATTATTGGTTTTTGTTTGCGTGCATGAATTTGATATAAAGAAACCAATATGTTAATTTTCTGCTTAATGCGTGTGGCGAGATAAAGGGCGCTGCGCTCATTATTCTGGACAGAAAGTGACTTGATGTCTGCTTTAATTTCTTCAATACAAGCAAGCCCTGTAAGTTCATTGCCCAGGGAAAATAATCCCTTAGGTAAACTTGCACGTGAAATGGGTAGATTGCTGAGTTTCCATTCCAGTTCAGGTAAACGAGAAGTTAGTTCAGCAAGCGTTTCGTCAATAATGCTAGTCATTTTCTAAATTACAGGTTCTAAATCGCCCTCTGGTTTTCCCTGTAACCAGGAGCTTACAAAGGGAGGCAAGCACATGAGTATCAGCCCAATAATCAAGGTGAGTTCGTAGCGGGCAGTACTTCCCACATTGATACCTTCTGGAGGAATAAAACTTACCCCTAAAGTAGTTAAAACTCCGATAATTCCAATACCTGCAACAAAAAGCATACCGGGCATGCCGCCAGGGATTTTGAAAGGCCGAGCATGGTCGGGTTCACTAATACGCAATTTAATAGCCGCAATAAACATAATGAAATACATCAACATATATAACTGAGCAGCTAACGCAGTGAGCAACCAATAGGAGCCATTAACGCTCGGCATGAATAGGAATAAGGCAGATAGTACCGTTACAATAGCCGCTTGAGTAAATAGCATGACCACCGGCGCGCCTTTGGAATTAGTTCGCTGAAAAATCTCAGGTAAATTACCATCTTCAGCAGCAACCAATAATCCCTTGGTTGGTGCTATAATCCAGTTGCTTACTCCACCGAGCCCTCCTAAAACCAGCATTACGGCGACTACAGGCATCATCCAATGCATATGATATGATTGAAAGAACGCTTCAAAAGCCTGCATGATTCCTGCCACCAAATTAATATCTTTCCCCGGCAACACGACTGCAATAGCTAGAGAACCAAGGATCAGGGTACTTAAAATAATACCGACCGAGTAGACTAACGCACGGGGAAACGCATGCTGGGGATTAGCTACATCATTTGCATGAACGGTTGCGATTTCTATACCACAAAACGACATCATAATGGCAGTTAATGAGACCCACATGGATTTATCTGCCAGATGTGGCACGATACTGGGAACATCAAACTGAATTTGCAAAGGATTACCTTGAGTTATCCAGGCTACACCAAGTCCTATGATTAGAGACATGGGCAACAACAGACCCGCGAGAGAGCAAATATTACTGAACATGGCAGATGAGCTCATGCCTCGCAAATTCAGAATAGTTGCCCCCCAAAAACAAGTTACGATTATAGACCAAAGAAAATAAGGGTTACTGGTTAATGACGGATTAATCAAGTAACCAATTGTTCCTGCAACAAAAGATAGTATAGTGGGATACCAGATAACATTTTCTATCCACTGCAACCAAATGGCTAAGAATCCAGAGCGCTTACCAAAAGCTTGTTTGACCCATATATAAATTCCCCCCTGTTTTGCCCAGCCCGAGGCAAGCTCGGCGGATACCAATGCAGTTGGGATAAGAAAAAATAATGCGCCTAGAATAAAGTAAAATATTAACTGGCTTCCAAATAAGGCAGTGGCCGGCAAATTACGAATACTGTCAACCGACCCGACAGTGATCATTGTCAGGCTAAAAATCGTAAGAGAGTGCTTTTTATTACTCATTGCATTCCTTTAGTGCAGTCTATTTGGAATCAAAAAGCATATTATAAATAAATAAGCTTAAGGAAACCTTAATAATCGCGTAAAAAATAAACAAAATCCGGTTTGTCCTAAAATTAACAGTTATTATTCAGAATAATGTAGCTCCTGAAGGTACGGAGTGATAATTATCAGATATCGCAATCCACACTATTTCATCGGATTTTTGGTAGATAATAACAGCTTTTGAATGGAAACTGAATCGACAATTACAACCTGTAGACACTCTGTCATGATATGAAGAATTCTCGATTCCATCATAAATCACTGGATCCCTCGGTCATGCCGAGGGACGTAGGGATAAGGGAGCTTAGAGTTTCAAAATATGTGTTCAAAATTTGCCACATCCATTACTGCGTCCCCCTGTCATGCCGAGAGACTTAGGATAAGGGAGCTCAGAGTTTCAAAATATATGTTCAATAATAATTTGCCACACCCATTCCTACGTCCCTCGGCTTGACCGAGGGATCCAGGTGATTTACATCAAGCCTTGACCAGGTTCGTTGAGTTATATTTTTAGTAAATAACTCAAGAGCCAAATCATGTTCGTATTCTCTTGCATAATCAAATGCTGACAGGCCGTTATCATCCTTGACCAATAATGACGCCCCTCTTTCAAGCAATAATTTAAATGGTTCTGGATCCTCCTTGAGAAATTTTGATGTGCAAGCCATCATTAATGGAGTTCTCCCACTGGAATCCCGCATATCTACCTTAATTCCTTTAATCTTTAACAAGTCACTAATAATTTCTGAGGAGGAGAAACTGCAGGCGAGATGTAACAATGTGGTTAAATCTTTTTTTCGTCGATAATTAATACGATGCGGAGCTGCCGCAATCATGGAATTAACAACTTCCCGTCTGCCTTGACAAATGGCTATTAGAATAGGCGAGTTCGCTTCCATCTCATGATGAGAGAAAATAGAAAGCCCGGATTTAAGACATCCAAATACAGTTGTAAGATCTCCCTGTAAAGCGGCAAGAGCAAATAAAGAAAATTTTTCCTTACTGGAAATTTTAGGCTCAATAGGAAATATAGGAAAAACGTTGGATAAATATTTGGCCAAACGAGGATGATTTTCGGCAGCAATAAAATCAATACTCACAGTAAGCCTTCTACTGAGTGGACTATGTGTACATACTCGATATAATTCATTAACCAATTGTTGGGTATTAAATTCAAAATAGGGTGTGCTGTCGCCTTGAGCGAATAAATTATTAATGTTGATAAATTGCCACATATCCCCGACCCGTCTAAACCCCATGGAATGATTACCGCTGCTAATAATCACTGCAACTTTAGAATCCAAATCAATTTTTTTAAGTAAATTGAAATAGTGAGTAGCCTCTTCCCTGGTAGAAAAAGAATGAGTTTTATAGAAAATATGCCTAATTCCCGATTCAGCTGGTGAAATTGCTTTTAAAATATCTGCAACATCAGGCTGCCAAACCCATTTTCCAAAAAGGGACTGATGGTTAGTCGGATTTTGAGCCACTGCAATTTTTCTGAATAATTCAGGTAGTGAATTTAATATCTGCTCATCGTCATTTAACCTTCTTTTATGAGAAAGGTTTTTCAACACCTTACATAAAGTATCTTGATAATGTCGTAAAAGCTGAAGTTTTAGATAGAAAGAACCCTCATTCTCTAAAGCTATCTCTACCGCCCAATTCATAATGAAGCCATAACAAACTCCTTCAAAAAGTTCATGCCCCAATTTAGCCATAGCGGTAATTATTTTAGAATGGGACAAAGCTTCTTTCGGTTTTTTTTTGATAAAGCGATCTTCTGCTGGGGCAATATGATCGTGCAATAAGGGGTAAACTAAAAAAACTCCGAAGGCAACCATTATCAGAATTAGAACAATAATATGCATTTGAGTAAGCCTTAATATCCCTAATAGCAGTTCTTAACTCTTTAAGGTAACATAAGGGTTCCATCAATCCTATGCATGAGCAATATTGATTAGGACACCAATCAAAGTGGCATACCTTAATCTCTATGTGATATAGTAGCTGTTTTTTTCGGGTAATCTCAATGTTTGATAATTTAACCGAGCGTTTGACCCGCACCTTTAAAAATTTGCGCGGACAGGGTCGCTTAACAGAAGATAATATCCAACAGGCACTGCGTGAAGTTCGACTTTCATTGATTGAAGCCGATGTGGCTCTTCCTGTTATTAAAGAATTTATTGAGCAGGTAAAACAAAAATCTTTAGGCCAGGAAGTTTTAACCAGCCTTAATCCGGATCAAGCCTTTATCAAAACCGTCCATGATGAATTAATTCATGTAATGGGCGATGAACGTGCGGCTCTGGATTTTAAAACGCAACCCCCTGCCGTATTTTTAATGGCCGGGTTACAAGGCTCAGGTAAGACTACAAGTACTGCAAAACTTGCGCGATATCTCAAGGAAACTGAAAACAAGAAGGTCATGTTGGTCAGTGTGGACGTTTATCGTCCTGCAGCAATTGAGCAATTAAAAGTGTTAGCGGACCAGGTTGGTGTGACTTTTTTCCCATCCGCAGCAGACGAGCAACCTATAGTTATTGCCCAAAAAGCTTTAGATAGCGCTAAAAAACAATATATGGATGTATTAATTATCGATACTGCAGGCCGTATGCATATTGATTCAGACATGATGGGAGAAATCAAAGCCTTGCATCAGGCGGTGAAACCGATTGAAACCCTGTTTGTAGTTGACAGTATGACTGGGCAGGATGCGGCAAATACTGCGAAGGCATTTCATGAAGCTCTGCCATTAACGGGTGTCATTCTCACTAAGACTGATGGTGACGCGCGAGGCGGTGCTGCTTTATCAGTGAGACAAATTACCGGGCAACCAATCAAATTTATCGGTAGTGGTGAGAAAGTAGAGGCTTTAGAGCCATTCCACCCCGAGCGTATCGCCTCTCGTATATTGGGTATGGGCGATATTCTTACCCTAATCGAAGAGGTAGAACGTAAGGCCGATAAAGAAACCAGTGAAAAACTGGCAAAAAAACTAAAAAAAGGCAAAGGATTTGATTTAGAAGACTTTAAACAACAATTATTACAAATGAATAACATGGGCGGTATTGCAGGAATGATGAGCAAACTTCCTGGAATGAGCCAAATGCCTCAGCAGGCGATGCAACAGGTTAATGATAAAGCAATGGCACAAACTGTTGCCATTATAAATTCAATGACTCCTAGAGAACGACGCGTACCCAAAATAATTGTCGGCTCCAGAAAAAAACGTATTGCACAGGGCTCCGGCACTCAAATTCAGGATGTAAATCGTTTATTAAAGCAATTTGAGCAAATGCAAAAAATGATGAAGAAGTTTACCAAACCTGGCGGAATGCAAAAAATGATGCGAGGAATTGGCGGTATGGCTGGACTCAAAGGTATGTTTCCAGATGATTTAAAATAATTCGCAAGAATTACTTCACATGTCGAGTTAATTTTCGTACAATACACGGCATTTTTATGTAACCACTCTAAGTAGAGGAAAACAATGGTCGTTATACGTTTATCAAGAGGCGGCGCAAAAAAGCGTCCTTTTTATCATTTGGTTGTAACTGACAGCCGCAAGCGTCGCGATGGTAGTTCCATTGAACGTATTGGTTATTTTAACCCTGTAGCGCGTGGTCAAGAAGTTCGTCTTCATGTCGAAGTTGAAAAACTAAACTATTGGCAAAGTGTAGGCGCGCAATTATCTGACCGTGTTAGTGCATTAGTTAAAGAATACACTAAAGGTACAGCTGCATAATAACGTGAATAATCAGGCGAATTGGGTTGTAATCGGCCGTTTTGGTCGACCACATGGTATCAAAGGATTTGTGACGGTTCATTCATTTACAGAACCCCGCGATAATATTCTGCGCTATACAGACTGGCATGCTTTTATAAATAATCAATGGCAACCGGTCAAAGCCTTATGTGTAGAAATACATAATAAAGCAATTGTGGCGCAAATTGATGGGTACCCTGAGCGCGAACTGGCAAGTCGTCTGACTAACATTGAAATTGCTGTCAACAAAGAACAGCTGGCACAATTAGAGCCAGGTGAATATTACTGGCATCAGCTTATAGGCATGCAGGTTGTGAATGAAAAAGGTGACGTTTTTGGTCAAGTTACCGAAGTAATGCCCACTGGCGCTAATGATGTATTAGTAGTTGAAGGTGAAAAGCGATATCTGATCCCTTATTTGCCCGATCAATTTATACTGAATATTAATGATAGTGAACGAATCATTACCGTTGATTGGGATTTGGATTTTTAAGTGCTGCATTTTGGGGTTATCAGTTTAATACCTGAGATGATGCAAAGCCTGAATTATGGCATAACCGGCCGAGCCATTGAGCAAGGTTTGGCTAAAATTGAGTACTGGAATCCACGAGACTGGGCATCCAGACCCTATAGGCAAGTTGATGATAAACCCTATGGTGGTGGTCCAGGAATGGTCATGATGTATGAACCATTGCATGCAGCACTAACGCATGCTCGTAGTCAGATGCCGGAGCACTGTAAAACGATTTACCTGAGCCCGCAAGGCAAGGTTATTCGCCAACAGCATCTCAATCAGGTAGCACATGATAAACAGCCCTTGCTGTTTATTGCAGGACGGTATGAAGGAATTGATGAGCGCATCATTAGTCATCATGTGGATGAAGAATGGTCGCTTGGGGATTTTGTTTTAAGTGGTGGCGAGATGGCTGCCATGGTTTTTATTGATGCGATTATTCGTTTGATACCAGGAAGTCTTGGGCATCTTGGTTCAGCAGAGCAAGACTCATTTATGAATGGTCTGCTCGATTGTCCTCATTACACCCGACCCGCGGAAATTAACGGGCTGGCAGTACCCCCTGTTTTACTGGGTGGTAATCATCGGGATATTGAACAATGGCGCAGAAAGCAATCTCTCGGTAAAACCTGGCTTAAACGGCCGGATTTACTGGAAAAAATGAAAT
>JAUXYG010000095.1 GCA_030694525.1 Legionella sp.
CGGTTATTTAATGGCTTGTGTTGCCAACAAAATTATCGCAGCACCTTTTGCGATTATAGGCTCTATCGGTGTAGTAGCCCAAATACCTAATTTTCATCGTTGGTTAAAGAAAAATGACGTGGACGTGGAGGTATTAACTGCGGGTGAATACAAGCGCACCCTGACTCTCTTTGCAGAAAATACGGATAAAGGCAGAAAGAAATTCCAGGAAGATTTGGAAAAAATTCACACAGTATTTAGAAATTATGTATTGTCTAATCGCAGTCAATTAGACATCGATAAAGTATCAACTGGAGAACACTGGCTTGCAAAAGATGCATTTGAATTAAAGCTAGTGGATCAGTTAAGCACCAGCGATGAATATTTAATAGATAAGATGAAAGACTATGGTGCATTTAAACTGACTATTCAGCCTAAGTCTTCTTTAATGAGTAAATTGCTTAAACCTGCCATGCGTTTAATGCATCCATGGGCATAATGATTTAAGAATGTGTATACTGTTTCACCCAAAATTGTGAATAACAGTATATACTTATAGCAATAAACAATTTTCAGGGAGTTCATGATGAGCGATTTTAAATCCAAATTACCCGATCTTAAAGAGCTGGGTTGCATGGCAACTAAACTTTTTAATGGTATTAAAAAAAGTGTTGATGAAATTGTACAAGATTACAAACAAAAAAGAGTGGAGGATGAATTACATCAAAACACTTCAGATGAAATTACAACTTCAGCAACTAAAACTGCCAAAGCTACAACAACTACTGAGGCTCCACCCGTAAGGACTAAAAAGAAACCTGTTGTAACTCCAGTTAATAAACCTATAATCACGCCGGTAGAGAAACCTGCCGTTACCCCGGTGGAAAAACCTGTTATTACAGATACTGATTTAAATAAAGACCAATAATTTAATTTAATTTAAGTAACTATATTAGGACCGCTCCGTTCGCTCGGGGCGTGTTAAGCCATATTTGCGCATTTTCTCCACTAACGTGGTACGACGCATATTCAGATAACTCGCCGCATGCGCTACCACCCAATCTGATTCTTCTAAAGCTTGACTAATCAAGGCGAGCTCCGTTTTAACCAGATGCTCTTTTAAGTCAATTCCTTCTGAATTAGGAATATGCTCTTGACTGATTATTTCTAACAAAGTGTCTCGCTCTGAACCAGAAGGATTCATCTCTACATAAGAAGGCTTGTATTCACCCTGAAAGCGTCGAGGTAAATCATTTTTACACACAATGCCATTTGGATGAAGGATGGACAATCGCTCTACCAGATTAGCTAATTCTCTGACATTCCCTGGCCAACCATAACTACTTAATGCATCCATAGCATCAGGCATCAACCTTACTGTTGGTCTACGTTCTCCCTCAATCCGCGCTGTTAATTCGTTAAATAGAAGGGATATGTCACTACTCCGACTTCTTAAAGGAGGCATTTCAATGGGGAAAACATTCAATCTGTAAAAAAGATCTTCTCTAAATTTACCTTCTGCTATCGCTGTCTCAAGATTTCTATGGGTAGCTGCAATAATTCGAACGTTTACTTCTATACTCTTGTTTGAGCCCACTCGTTCAAAACACCTTTCCTGTAAAACACGTAACAATTTAACCTGCATTGCCAGAGGCATATCCCCTATTTCATCCAGAAATAAAGTTCCTCCATTAGCAAGCTCAAAGCGGCCTTGTCTTGAAGTAATCGCCCCGGTAAAGGCCCCTTTCTCATGACCAAAAAGTTCACTTTCTAATAATTCACCCGGTATAGCCCCACAATTTATAGGAACAAAGGGTTTATAGGCTCTTGACGATAACGAATGAATATTTCGCGCAACCACTTCTTTACCAGTACCTGATTCACCTAAAATCAATACACTTGCTTCCGTAGTAGCCACTTGTTCAATTAATTTTCTAACCTGCCGGATACTGTCGCTATTACCCACCAAACTACGAAATAATGGAGTTTTATGAGCACTTTCGGTATAAAACTTTACTGCTTCTTTTGCAATTTGACATCGATGTAATGACTCAAGCATCTGTGAATAGCTAAATGGGAAAGACAAACACGCAATGACGTTTCTATCCGCACATTGAACTCTGTTTAACTCAGCATCAATGACAATGACAGGTATCCTTGAAAATTGCTTTACAAGAGTATCCAGTTCATCAAGAGTTTTCTCAAAGTTAGTACTAGCTCCAAAAATAATTACGGATGGATTGGGATCCGGGATGATTTGCCAAGTGCTATAGTTTGTTACCTCAGTTTGTTGCCCTATAAAATCAAAAATAGTGCGAAGCTTAGTGCAGCGATTGTCATTATCATCAATGATGTAAATTACTTCATTGCTCCCCATAGACCCATCCTTAAGCTTGAGCTTTATTCTAAAGTATTGACATTTAGTAGAGTCCTGTCAAATCCATGACCATAAATTATCGTTAGCGCCAAAAAAAATGTCATTCAATCTTGTATCCATTTTTCATAGCACCCTATCGAGAACATATTATCATTTTAAATGCATTACATTGATTACCAAAACATAATTGCTGACTTCCAATAGCTTTTGTCGCAATAATATGAGATTCCTTAATAAAACTTTTCGCCTGCATGAATCCCATCCGGCTGCAGAATGAATTTGCAGCGCGTTTACCACATCCTTTACCCCGGTCATAACACCAGTCAATACGGTAATCACCGTAGCGAGGAAAAGCAAAACGCTTTTGCCGGTAATGATAGGGTTTTGGAGGCGAATGCGAGAGCCCTATTGCACAACCAATAGTCATAAATCCGTTACACCGCCAACCTTTACATTGGGCCCTGCTTGCAAGAAAATTAGTTAAACCAACATTATAAGCGATGACATTCTGGCTGGAATAGTCGTAACCTAGCATCTGACAAAACTGAGTAGCCACAGCTTTACCGCATTCTTTACCATCTAAAGAACAGTAGTTTAGCCGCTCCCCTAGAAAAGTTGGGTGCCAAAAATTCCTGTAAGCTGTATTGGGTCTTTTAGCGGCAATCGAAGGCCCACAAATAAAAAAGCAAATAAAAAAACAGGCCCACAGATTACGAAAATTGATCATCATAACAATCCCTTACCAACATATATAAACATGTTAGCCCATGAATGCCATGAGGCACAAGAGCGATAGAATCAGAATGATATAGAATTATTAAACCGGGTTGTTACTATCAATAAAAAAATGGTCAAGATTAAATTGTTTCGCAAGAAAATTACCTAAAGATTGAATACCGAGGCGTTCGGTTGCATGATGGCCGCAGGAGTAATAATGAATACCTAACTCTTGCGCCTGATAATAAGTTCGTTCTGAAATTTCACCACTAATATATGCATCAACCCCCAATTTATGGGCATTTTCAATATAATCCTGCGCACCACCACTGCATAAGGCCACTGATTTAACGGGTCTGTTGGATCCACTAATGTGTAAGGGTCTTCGCCCGAGTTTTTTAGTTAAAAATTCAGTGAGCTCATCGCCTGATTTTTCTTGTGAAAAAACACCAGACCACAATAAATTTTCAACCCCGTCGATGGCATGCATTTGTATGGCATCAAGCTCAAACAGGCGACTTAAAGAAGCATTATTTCCCAATTCCATGTGACAATCGAGGGGTAAATGATAAGCAAATAAGGTAATGTCATGTTTTAACAGATTACTTATTCTTTTTTTCTTCATTCCCACTATTTGAGGGTCTTCTCCCCGCCAAAAGTAACCATGATGAACCATAAGAGCATCTGCTTTTAAATGCACTGCCTGGGAGATTACTTCATCCGAGGCAGTTACTGCAGTACAGATTCTTTGGATATCTTCTTTACCTTCGACCTGAATACCATTAGGGGCATAATCTTTATATGCCCCACAATTCAAGTACTCATTCAAATACTGAGCTAAATCACTGCGTTTAATCACCGCTCAGAGACTCGCTTAATATCAGCACCCAGTAACGATAATTTTTCTTCGATTCGCTCATATCCTCTGTCAACATGATAAATTCGTTCCACGGCAGTTTCTCCATCTGCTACTAGACCTGCCAAAATCAAACTTGCCGAGGCACGTAAATCAGTCGCCATCACTGGAGCTCCGGTTAAACGTTCTACCCCGTTAATAATCGCACTATTACCATTGAGCTGAATCTGGGCGCCCATGCGTTGTAATTCCTGAACGTGCATGAATCGATTTTCAAAAATTGTTTCAACAATAGTAGATGATCCTTCAGCTACAGAATTCATGGCCATAAACTGAGCCTGCATATCAGTTGCAAATGCAGGATAAGGAGCGGTAGCTATATTTACTGCCTGAGGACGCTTGCCGTGCATGTTCAAACTGACCCAATCTTCACCAATGGTTAACTCAGCCCCAGCCTCTTCAAATTTACACAACTGAGATAATAAAGTATCTGGACGAACCCGCTTCACCGTGACATGCCCTCGTGTAAGGGCGCCTGCAGCAAGATAAGTTCCTGCCTCAATACGATCCGACATCACTGAATAAGTGCCACCAGCGAGCGCATCAACACCTTCAATCTCAATTGTAGATGTTCCGGCACCTGAAATTTTCGCACCCATTTGAATTAAAAAATTCGCCAAATCAACTACCTCTGGTTCACGAGCCGCATTTTTTATAATGGTAGTTCCTTCTGCAAGGACTGCCGCCATCATAATGTTTTCAGTACCTGTTACAGTGACCATATCGAACATCAAGCGACGTCCCTGTAAACGACCTTTTTTACAACGTGCGTTAATATAACCATTTTTAACGGTGATATCCGCACCCATTGATTTCAATGCTTTTAAATGCAAGTCAACCGGGCGAGTGCCTATAGCACAGCCCCCTGGTAAAGAGACATCAGCCTTTCCAAATCGTGCAAGCATTGGACCTAAAACCAAAATAGAGGCACGCATGGTTTTAACCAGGTCATAAGGTGCAACAAACTCATTCACTTGACTGGCATCCACCTGCACATTCATTTTTTCATCAACAATCAAATGAGCACCGAGTTGCCCTAAAAGCTCCATCATAGTAGTGATGTCTTTAAGATGAGGCACATTAGAAATCGTCACATGGTCACTAGCCAGTAAACTTGCAGCCATAATGGGGAGAGCTGCATTTTTTGCCCCGGAAATAACTACTTCACCATGTAACGCCTTACCACCGTTAATCAATAATTTATCCATGTTGCTGTCCCCATTCCTCTTGTGTCCATGTCTTCATTGTTAATGCATGAAGCCTGCCAGTGGTAATAAAATCATTCAATTGAGCATAAACCCATTGCTGTCTTGCAACTTTAGACAAATTTAAAAAATGGTCGCTCACTACGGTTACCTGATACTTATAACCATCACCATCAACTTTGACATAAGAAACATGGTCAATGTTTTTTAGTCGTTGTTCAATTTCTTCATTACTTAACATAAACTTAGCTCACTAATTGAAATAAATACAATTTTTTATAAAGGGAACATAAAAAAAAATAAAAAACAGGATAAACAACCACTCCGCAGGATCTTAATCATAACAATACCAGATTAAAAAATGGTTCTGTTTTAGAATATGAATGAAGACCCGAGGAGCACCACTATACGGTTTCCAAAATACTCTCTACTCCACAAAACTCCGCAAGGGATTGTGTTTCAGGGGTCATTCCAATGACAGTAAAAAGAACATTATTCTTTTTACATAACTTCCTTGCCTCAATAAGCAATGCCAGCCCGGCACTATCGCACTTGATAACGTCCGTTAAATCAAGACAAAAATTATCGCAGGCATTTTCGGTCAAAGCTTTAAAAAGCTTTGACCTTATGGACACTACTGACTTAAAAGTCAGTTCGGAACCTGGTTTAAAATTATTGGTTTTCACAATCAGGATGCCTTTTTAGCTTGTTTCGTCTGCATCTGACTAATAACCTCTGTAATATTAGAGTGTTGTAACGCTTGCGCGAATTGTGAACGGAAACTTTGCAGCAAACTCACTCCTTCTACGCTAATATCATAAATCTTCCATTGCCCATTTTTAGAAACAAGACTGTAGCTCAAAGGAATATTTTGTCCCTGTGACCGAACAATCACGCTGTTTACACGAATAAAACGACTTTCTAATGAACCGCGAAGAGGCAAAAACTGAACAGTTTCATCCGAGTACTGTGCCAAAGGACTGGAATATGTACGTATTACCAGACGAGTAAAGGCATTCGAAAATTGAGTTCTTTCTGCAGGAGAAGCTTTAGTCCATGCTTGTCTTCCCAATACGGAGCGAGACATTCCGGGAACATCAACATTAGGCAGCAGATTACTTTCTACTGCTTTATATATGATGCCAGGGTTGGATTTTAAACTGGCTTTATTTTCTTTTAAAGTTGCAATAATTTGATTGGCAACACGTTCCAACATAGGTACAGGAGAGGTCTGAGCGGCAACAGTTGCTCCAACCGACATACATGCAACTAATAAAAAAGTTTTAAGTACTCTCATTATTATTCACCTATTTTTTATTAATGTTAAATAGTAGTTGACCAATCAGGTTCTCCAGAATCACTGCTTCCTGAGTTTTTGCAATGACATCACCATTTCGCAAGAAAGGATGATCTTTACTTTCTTCATCTTCAAATCCGGGAACGATACTTACATAATTGGAGCCGATCAAGCCTTCGGTCAAAATTCGTGCAGAAGAATCCTCAAAAGGAATTCTTTTATCACTCCGTAAATTCATGGTGACCCGTGCGTTAAGCTCGCCTGGTTGCAATTCAATCCGACTCACCTCGCCAATACGCACACCCGCGACAGTCACCGGCGCTCTAACCTTCAACCCGCCAATATCAGTAAAGTTGGCGGTAACCTGATATTCTTTATGTGACATAAAACTGGACAGGCCACTTACTTTCATTACCATTACTAATAGAGCCAGAAGACCAAGCAGCATAAATATACCCACGCTGATGTCTACATAACGTTGCTTATTCATTTACCAACCTCCAATCATCATTGCAGTCAACAAAAAATCGAGCCCTAAAACAGCAAGCGATGAATAAACAACCGTCTTAGTCGTCGCCTGACTTATGCCCTCCGCTGTAGGCACACACTCAAACCCCTGGAACACTGCTATCCAGGTTACTACAAAAGCAAAAACCAGACTCTTGATTATCCCACTAAGAATATCCAGGCGAAAATTCACTGAAGCCTGCATATTGGACCAGAAACTGCCTGCATCAACACCTAACCAATGCACACCGATAAAATAGCCCCCATATATGGCAACTGCTGAAAAAATTAAAGCTAAAACCGGTAAAGAAATAAATCCGGCTATGAATCGTGGATAAACCACCCTTCCCAATGGATCGACTCCCATCATATCCATACTGGATAGCTGCTCTGTAGCTTTCATGAGACCAATTTCAGCAGTCAAAGCAGAACCTGCACGCCCTGCAAATAATAAGGCACTAATAACCGGACCCAATTCTCGTGAAATACTTAAAGCTAACAATTGACCCAATTGACTTGATGCGCCAAATTTTTGTAAGGTGTTATATCCTTGTAAACCAATCACCATCCCTATAAACAAAGCAGATACTGCAATTATCACACAGGATAACACGCCAACAAAATAAAGTTGGTGTCTCAGCAAAGGCCATAAACGGGGAATATCAGGTTTTCGAATTAATAATGAGAATAAAAACAATCCTGAGTTACCGATATTTTGTAAAACTTGTACACCACGATGACCGAAACGCGCGATGGACTCAAGCATCTAACAACTCCTCTATATAAGGTTTGGCTGGATAATGGAAAGGTACCACACCATCCGCCTCCCCGTGCATAAACTGTTTTATTTGGGGCTCTGAAGAATGCTTTAACTCGGCTGGAGTGCCCTGTCCAATAATTTTACCTGCAGATATTAAATAGATATAGTCTGCTATAGAACAGGTTTCTTCCACATCATGTGACACCACAATCGTAGTTGTATGTAATAATTGATTTAATCTTTTTATCAGACGAACTAAAACGCCCATTGAAATAGGATCCTGTCCGGTAAAAGGTTCATCATACATCATTAACTCAGGATCGAGCGCAATAGTACGCGCCAGGGCAACCCTTCTCGCCATACCACCAGATAATTGGGCCGGCATCAAATCAGCAGCCCCTCTAAGACCTACGGCTTCAAGCTTCATTAAAATAATGTCTCGCAACATGGAAGGTTGTAACCTGGTATGTTCTCTTAAGGGGAAGGCGACATTGTCAAAAACGGAAAGATGAGTGAATAAAGCGCTGCTTTGGAACAATAACCCCATATTCTGACGTATTTTATACAGGTCAGTCCGTTTTAATTGATGAATATTCTGGCCTTGTACTTTAATCTCCCCGCTATCCGGAGCTAATTGAGCCCCGATTAATCGAAGCAAGGTCGTTTTTCCAGATCCACTTGGACCCATAATGGCAGTAATCTTACCCTTTTTGACTACCATATCAATGTCATTAAAAATGTAGCGGTTACCCCGGGTAAAGGTTAGATTATTAATTTCAACCCAATTTTCAGGCATGCTCTCATTTCCACTGTTCTTTGAATCTTGTAGTATATACCGGTTCAGAAAAAATTGCGGTTATTAATTGGCTTTTACATTAAAAAAAATTAAATTATGAAAAAAAATAGGGATGCATCATTCAAATGCATTGTGTTAGAATGAAAAATAGACAAAAAACAAAACAAACAGCCTATGGATTTTTGCACACTTGGACTGGCGGTTATCGAAACCGAAGCTCAGGCAGTCTTTGAATTAACCCAGAGAATAGATGCTCGTTTTGAGCAAGCATGTAATTTATTACTTGCCTGTAAAGGCAGAATTGTAGTTACCGGGATGGGCAAATCAGGTCATATAGCCAATAAACTCGCCTCTACCTTTTCCAGCACCGGAAGCCCCGCTTTTTTTATGCATCCTGGTGAAGCCAGCCATGGCGACTTGGGAATGATAACACGGCAGGATACTGTAGTTGCTATTTCTCACTCCGGTAATACCCATGAGCTGGTTACCCTACTCCCTTTATTAAAAAGATTAGAAGTGCCTTTGATCACCCTTTCTGGAAATCCCGACTCGATTTTAGCCAAATCAGCCAATGTTAACCTGGATGTGAGCATTAAACACGAAGCATGTCCGCTAGGTCTGGCTCCTACAACCAGCACCACCGTTTCACTGGTAATGGGCGATGCTCTGGCAATTTCATTATTACAGGCCCGAGGGTTTAGTGCGGAAGATTTTGCTTTATCGCACCCAGGAGGTGCTCTTGGTAAAAAACTGTTATTGCGTATCGATGATTTATATCACCAAGGGGATATGCTTCCTGTCTGTTATGAAACAGCAACAATTAGCGAAGCGTTAATTGAAGTCACTGAAAAAAAATTAGGTATGACCTGTGTGGTCGATAAGCATGGCTATTTACTGGGAGTATATACAGATGGTGATATTCGTCGTACTTTAACGCGTCAATATGATATCAATACAACCCAGCTTAAAGATGTAATTACCAGAAACTGCAGAACCATCCATAAAGGCATGCTGGCTGCTGAAGCGCTGGCTATTATGCAAAAGCACACGATAACTTCTTTAGTCGTAGTGAGTGATGACAACAGACCACAAGCTGTATTGCATTTACATGATTTATTAAAAGCAGGTGTTTTTTAATCGAGGTTACGATGAACGATTTAATAGAGAAAGCTAAAAAAATTAGATGTCTTGTTTGTGATGTTGATGGCGTTTTAAGTGACGGATTACTGCATATTGACAACCATGGCAATGAACTTAAATCTTTTCATGTGCAAGATGGTATGGGTCTGAAATTACTTATGGCCGCGGGAATTGAAGTAGCTGTTATTACCACAGCTCGTAATGCAGTTGTAGATCATCGCATGCAGCAATTGGGTATTACTTTGTACTATAAAGGTCAAGTTGATAAACGAGCAGCTTATGAAAAATTAAAGATCACTTTAGGTTTGGAAGATGAGCAATTTGCCTACATTGGCGATGACTTACCCGATTTACCGATTATTCAAACTGTTGGTTTGGGGGTTGCCGTTGGTAATGCAGTTCCTCCAGTGAAAGAGTTTGCGTATTGGCAAACGGAAAAAATGGGAGGTAATGGAGCAGTCAGAGAGCTCTGTGATTTAATCCTTAATGCTCAAAATAAAACGGATGAAGCCTTAGAAGGTTATTTAAAGCAATGAATACAGGCAGGCAATCCTTATTACTATTATTCACATTGATCCTGTTAGCCGGATCTGGTTGGTATTTTGCCAACTTCAATAAGCTGGCAGTGACATTAGATAATGAAACGCTCACCTCAACAGTAGATACAACCGTATTTCATTTAACTGTGAAACAGTTTAATAAAGAAGGCGCATTGATTAATCTTTTAACGACACCGCTCATGGAACATATCCCTAAAGATAATATCCATCTTCTCCAAACCCCCCAAATAACAATTAAGCAGGACAATCAGCCGGCATGGGAAATTAAATCCTTAAAAGCTAAATCATATGAGGGTGGACAACGTATTACCTTTATCAAAGACGTCATTGTGCATCAAAATCCCGGCGATAAAACGCAAGAAAGCACCCTTAAAACTGAAGAGGTCACTTATTATCCCAAAGAAAAAAAGGCAACCACTAATCTATTCGTTACCTTCGAACAACCTGGAAATATTATAGAATCCACTGGAATGAATGCATATCTGGATGAAAAAAGGGTTGAATTATTACATAAAGCGAGAGGTAGTTATGCACCAGCTAAAGGCTAGGGTTCACTTTCTTTTCGTTTTTTGGGCTTTCAACCAGACATTATTCGCATTACCCACGGATAAACAACAAGTGATGCATGTGGTTTCGGATACCGCCGACCTCAGTCAGAAAGATCATAAAGGAACATACATTGGGAATGTTGAATTTATTCAGGGAACTACGAATCTCCATGCAGCAAAAGCGATCACTGAGGGCAATGTTAAAAATCAATTGGTTTTTGCCATTGCGAATGGGGAAAAAGGAAAACAAGCCCATTATTGGACAGAAACGGGTCCAGGAAAACCTCCCCTCCACGCTTATGCTGATACAATAAAATATTATCCTTTAAAACACTTGATTGAACTCGTTGGTAATGCCCGAGTAGAACAAGGCACCAATTCATTCTCCGGGGCTAAAATCAGTTACGACACTCTGAACCAGCATGTGGTCTCTAAAAGTGATGGAAAAACACGGACAACTATTATTTTTTCGCCAGATAAAAAACCACTATGATCAAACTTGAGGCCTTAAACTTAAAAAAATCCTTTAAATCCAGAACTGTTGTTAATGGTATCAACATCAATGTCAACAAAGGGGAATGTGTAGGACTTTTAGGACCTAATGGAGCAGGTAAAACTACTTGTTTTTATATGATAGTGGGCCTGCAATCGTGTGATGAAGGACAAATTATTCTCAATGGAGAAGACATCACCACTAAAGCCATGCATCAAAGAGCGCGTCTTGGACTGAGTTATCTGCCTCAGGAGGCTTCTGTTTTTCGTAAGCTCACAGTAGCTGATAACATAATGGCTATATTAGAATTAAGAGAAGATTTGGATAAGCAGGCTCGACAGGAGAAACTGGATTTGTTGCTGCAAGAATTCCATATATCCCATATAGAAAAAAGCTATGGGATGGCGTTATCTGGTGGTGAGCGAAGACGGGTTGAAATTGCTCGTGCACTGGCTATAGAACCCTCTTTCATTCTTCTCGATGAGCCTTTTGCGGGCGTTGACCCAATATCGGTTATTGACATTAAACGCATCATTCAACATTTATGTGATAAAGGAATCGGTGTTTTAATAACTGATCATAATGTTCGAGAAACACTGGATATTTGTGAGCGTGCTTATATAGTGAGTCAAGGCCAAATACTTTGTGAAGGGTCGCCGGAGCTGGTTCTTGCAAACCAGCAAGTAAGAACAGTGTATCTGGGTGAAGATTTTTCTTTGTGATTATATGATCAACTATGCTATTACTTATCGATAATTATGACTCATTTACTTATAATCTGGTGCAATATTTTCAATCCCTGGAACAGGAAGTTTTAGTTTTTGCTCATGACACAATAACACTTAATTCCATCAAAGAGCTTGCCCCTGATCATTTAGTCATTTCTCCAGGTCCAAAAAATCCTGATGAGGCAGGTATATCACTTGACGTAATAAAAACATTTTATAAAACCATACCTATTTTGGGAGTTTGCCTTGGTCATCAATGTATTGGGCAGGCTTTTGGTGCAAGCATCATTAATGCTCCAGAGATCATGCACGGAAAGACCTCTTTGATAACCCATAACTATCAAAATATATTTGCCAACATTCCCAATGAATTTCGCGCCACACGTTATCACTCTCTTTGTATTGATCCAGTCACCCTTCCTGATTGCTTTTCGATTGATGCATGGGCTAACAATACGATTATGGCAATTTCGCATCGTCAATTCCCCGTTTTTGGTCTACAATTTCATCCAGAAGCAATTTTAAGCCAATATGGATTAAACCTTTTAGAGAATTTCTTACGCTATGAAAGCCAATCACCTGTTTGAACAACTCATTGCTAAAAAAGATCTTACCAAGGAACAGATGGGTGAAGTAATTCATGACTGTATGACGGGACAGTTTAATGACATTCACATCGCAACTTTTTTAGCCCTCATGCGAATGAAGGGGGAGACGGTAGATGAATTAACTGCCGCAGCAAAAGTAATGCGTCAATTATCGCATCAGATTGATTTAGGGGATAATCTGGTAGATATAGTAGGTACCGGAGGCGATGGAAAAAACACTTTTAATGTATCCACAGCCTGTAGTTTCGTGGTTGCCGCAGCAGGAATTCCCGTAGCAAAGCACGGTAACCGTTCCGTCTCCAGTCGTAGTGGAAGTGCCGATTTATTAGAGCACGCTGAATTTGAACTGAATCTTGCCGATAATGAGGTTAAAGAGTGCATCAACAAATGCAACCTAGCATTTTTGTTTGCACCTCATTATCATCCAGCCATGCAACATGCCCGCGTCGCACGTCAAAATCTAGGCATAAGAACTTTATTTAATTTATTAGGACCGCTCATTAATCCCGCCAATGTAAAAAAGCAGGTGGTCGGAGTATTTTCCACTCAATGGCAACAAGCGTTAGCAACGGTACTGGCAAATTTGGGTAGTGAGAGGGCTTTAATTATAAGTTCAGCGGATGGATTGGATGAAATCAGTATCGCAGCACCTACATCAGTGGTTGAATATTATAATGGATCTTATAATAACTGGAGCATACTTCCTGAAAAATATGGCATGAAACATGACACTCTTGATGCTATAGTAGTTGATTCTCCTGCGCAAAGTCTGGACTTAATAAATTGTGTTTTTTCTGGAGAAAAAGGTGCAGCAAGGGACATGATAGTGCTCAATTCTGCTGCAGCTATTTATTGCGCTAATTCTGACACGAGTTCCTTTAATGACGCCATAGAACAGGCAAAAGATGTAATTGATAATGGTAAAGCAGCAAAATTGATGGTAAAACTTCGCCAATTAACACAGACCATGAAAAAAGACTCTAACCATGAATAGTATTTTACAGAATATTGCAGGACATAAAAAACAGGAAATTAGTGCTGCTAAAAAAATGCGCCCTTTAAGCTCATTCAATGATCAGCCTCTTTTACCATCAAGAGATTTCATTGCTGCACTCACTCCCACTTCAAAACCGGCAATAATAGCAGAAATCAAAAAAGCATCACCCAGTAAAGGGTTAATTCGCCCCGATTTTGATGTCGCACAAATTGCCTCTATCTATCAAAAATACGGGGCACGATGTATCTCCGTGCTCACCGACATAGCTTTTTTTCAGGGGCATCCAGATTATCTCGCTCTAGCCAAAAATAATTGCTCTTTACCTGTTTTGCGTAAAGATTTTATTATTGATCCCTATCAAATACACGAAAGTCTGAACCTGGGAGCTGATTGTATCCTGCTTATAGTCGCATTACTGGATGATTCACAACTGATGGATTTTTGTCAATTGGCGCAAGAGTTAAACATGGCCGTATTGGTCGAAAGCCACACCCACCAGGAATTAGAACGGGCATTGAAATTACCCAGCCCTTTAATCGGTATTAATAATCGCAGCTTACATGACTTTAAAACAGACATTCAATTAAGTATTAATTTAAAAAAATATATTCCAGAGGATAAAATAATTATTACTGAAAGTGGAATAAATACGCAAGATGATGTGTCATTAATGCAAGCTCATGGCATTAATACATTTTTAATTGGTGAAAGTTTAATGCGGGCTGAGAATATTGGCGAAGCATTGGCCGTTTTAATGAGGTAATGTGAATTTGATTTAAATTGGATTATTGAAAGCGACGCTGTGTGATGCTGCCATCACACCCTCATCCGCCCTTCGGGTACCTTCTCCCTCAGATGAGGGAGAATGGAGCATCTAATTCTGTAATAATTATTGAACTAGAGAATAATTAATATGTTTTTCCGTTGATCTTTTGTGCGGAGACAAACTAAGGATGAACGTTTCTTATAAACACCCTCATCCGCCCTTTCGGGCACCTTCTCCCTCAGATGAGGGAGAAGGGAGCATTTTCTAATTCTGTAATAATTATTGAACTAGAGAATAATTGATATGTTTTTCCGTTGATCTTTTGTGCGGAGACAAACTCAGAATGACTGTTTCTTTTCAACACCCTCATCCGCCCTTTCGGGCACCTTCTCTCTCAGGTGAGGGAGAAGGGAGCATTTTTCTAATTCTGTAATAATTATACAACTAGAGAATAATTGACATGTTCTGTTAATCCTTGTGGGGAGACAAACAAACCCTGGAATGGGTAGGTACATTACTTTTAAAAAACATCATCCCTCTTAGGCAAACTTCTCCCTTAAATAAGGGAAAAGAACTCTATTACTTGGCAAATAATAATTCCAATAGGAACTAATTCCGTCCCTTCTCCCCGCCCAGCGGGGAGAAGGTGCCCGAAGGGCGGATGAGGGGCGGTTTTTTATTATGAGCAATTTACTACCTAAATAACTATAAATAGAATAAGTTAATCAGGATTAGGTTCAGGAGTTTTTACAGGCTCAGGCTCCGGAGTGCCAGGAAATTCAGGTTCAACTGGATTAGGATCTGGTGGAAACTCTTTTGGGGTTTCAGGATATTCATTAGGTCGATCGGGTATTTCACTATTATCCACAATAACTCCTTTAATTGTGATTTTAATTAAGTATAGCAAATACCGTATCTCACGTCTCTTTGAATGATGCATCAGGGCTTAATTGAAATGCTCTTTTGCATTATAATTCACACAACTCGAAACTAAGGAACCAAATGAAAGTAACGGTAATCACTGGTGCCGCCAGTGGAATAGGCTTGGCCTTAAGTACAATTTGCTTGCAGCGCGGCTCTTTCGTCATCATGGTAGATAAAAACCATGATTCTCTATTGAATAAAGCAGATGAATTAAAAATCCAATTCCCTAACCACGTTCTAGCCATCCCTTGTGATGTCACCAACAGTTCTGAAGTTAATCAATTAGCCAAAAAGAGTTATAACCAATTTGGACGAATTGATTATATCTACAATAATGCCGGGATAATAGGAACTTTATCCCCAGTATGGGATTTAACATCCGAGCAAATCCATCAGGTAATGGATGTTAATTTATATGGAATGATTCATCTTATTCGTGAATTCACACCATTTTTATTCAAACAAAGTTTCAGATCTCATATCATCAATATGGCAAGTATGTATGCATTATGCTCAGGAGCTCAACTAGCTTCTTATTCGATGTCCAAACATGCCGTTTTGGCTTTATCTGAATCACTGCATTATGATTTAAATCGATTAGAAAAACCGGTGGATGTTTCGATTGTATTCCCATCGTTCACAGACACGTCATTATTATCTTATGGAACCGAATCAGATTTTCATGAAGCACTCAACAAACTGCTGGCTCATTCCAGATCGCCTGAGGATGTGGCAACCCATATAGTAAATGAAGTTGAGAAAAAACGATTTTACATCCTTCCAGATAGAGAAGTAAAAGATTATTGTGATGCCAGAACTCGCTCTATCATTATGCAAGAACAGCCCCATATCAATAATATTGAAAAATTAATGAGCAGTTTAGTTAAACGGAAAAAGAAAAATCCTGCCCAATATTAATGCAACATGTGCAATAACTCTTTTCGAAAGAGATGATAGTCAACCTCAAGTGCATGACGCATATTAGACTTAAAGCGATAATGAGGCCTTTGAATCTCTTGCGCAATTTTTTTCTGAAGTTGCGTGGGCCGTGTTAAAGAACCCATGATAATACGCGCAGCAATTTTGGATTGATAATCTGCCAAAGGCCAAATGCACCCTTGCGGTTGGCATAATCCTATAAAATAAAGACTTTCAAATTCAGGGTGCATCATTTTGCGATACAACGGAATTTTAGTAGTGTTGCTGAAATCTATAAATTTTTTATCAAAAAAAGGAAAACTTATCTGATATCCGGTTGCGAAAATTACTGTATCAAATGGTGTATGGCTACCGTCCGTAAAATAAACATCCTTTCCAGCAAATTTTAATAAACCAGGACGCGGTGTTATTTCACCATGACGAATATAGTATAGTAATTCAGAATTAATTGTTGGATGAATCTCTAAAGGGCCACAATCAGGTTTAGGTAGCTTATATTTTGCATAACGACCCTGTAGCCCTCTAATTATCAAACTAATGAATTTTTGCCTTATCCAGGACGGCATCCACTGAATTTTAGCTACGGCTACATCCGTCGGTTTGCCAAAAATAAACTTGGGGAAAATATGATAACCCCGTCGCATACTGATGCACGTTTTCTGAGCTACTCGCGTGATTTCAACCGCCACATCACATGCAGAATTTCCTCCGCCAACAACCAAAACCCTTTTGTCTTTAAAAACAGCTGCCTTTTTATATTGATGTGAATGCAAGATCTCACCACTAAACTCCCCCGGATATTTTGGTAAAAAAGGGTCCCAGTGATGGCCATTGGCAATCAAAAGATAATCATAAATAAACTCTTGCTTCATACCCTCACTATTTTCAACTACAAGCCGCCATTTATCATCATGGAACTGAGTTACTTCAATTACAGTAGTACTAAATTGAATATATTTTTTTAAATCGAAATGATCCGCGTAACTATTAAAATACTGAAGCAACTGTGAATGCGATGGATAGTCCGGATAATCCTCAGGCATAGGGAAATCATCGAACTCAGACCAACGCTTAGAACTAATTATATGAGTTGTCTCATAAACACTGGAATGCTCATTACGCTCATCATAAACCCAATTTCCACCGATCCTGTCGTTTTTTTCAAAGGCGGTGATATGCCTAACGCCTTGCTCCTGAAGATTTTTAATGGCAGCAAGTCCGCTAGGACCAGCCCCAATGACACAAACGCGGGGAAATTCCTGCGGATTATGCGTACTTTTGTTTTCCATCAATTAATACCTTGTCAACTTTATCTAAAATAATTGCCTGGACTACTTTATCTTTATCAATAGTAAAGTGATTGACTTGCACCTCTTTTAAGCTATTAACATTAATATTATTAATAATTGTTTTATCAGGATTAACTGCTCTCAATTTTAATCCGCTAAACATCGGCACATACCCTGGTTTGTATACATTCAATGCATAATGTACATTAG
This sequence comes from Legionella sp., assembly GCA_030694525.1. Lineage (GTDB taxonomy): Bacteria > Pseudomonadota > Gammaproteobacteria > Legionellales > Legionellaceae > Legionella. The sequence goes on from JAUXYG010000095.1 coordinate 17,757, forward strand.
GCGGTATTATAGTCTGTGAGACTGCATCAACAGTCACCAGTAAAGCGACAGGAATACCCAATGCATTCAAATTTCGTGCGACCTTTATTTGCTCATTAGCACCTAATGAGTGCCCCACTAGGATGATCGGAGTATGAACCTTCTCTTTATAATAATTTGTAACGATGAAGCGGGTCACATCACCTGCGTTATACCACATAGTACTGTAAGCTTGCATTTGATAACGTTCACTGACCTTGTCACGCAACTGATTCATGCCAATGCTAAAAATACCCAATCCTCCACGCATTGTATGCACTTGACCTTTTTTAATAGGCACCTTCTTGTTGGCAGATGAAACATGATTAATCGCGGTGTAGGTACTTCTTGAGCCTGATAAGTCCACACAGCCTGATAAGGTAATTACAATCAGATATAGAAATAAAGATTTAATCGTATTAAATTGCAGCAAACCTGGTCTACGCATGTTTTTTTAAAATTATTTATGATCCCTTAATCATAACTGATTCGAAGAGCGTTTTACAGAAATATATCCTGTGAGACTTTGCTGGAAAATTATTAAATCATACACCTATTTCTAAACTAAAAATGCCACACCAGCTAAATATCTTCCCTGGCCCCAGCGAACATGAACATGTTGTAGGGCCTCCCATTGCGCTTGTTGTTCTACCTGGGTTGCGACAACCTGAATGTCTAACGTTTTTGCCATTTCATTAAAATAATGGAGGAAAAATTGTTTGCTTTCATTCTCATTAATATCTTGAACCAAACTGCCATGTAATTTTAAATAATCAATATGTAGTTCACTGAGGTAGTCAAGTGGTGAAAAATGAATACCCACTCTATCCACACCAAAAGTTATACCTAATTTCTTTATCTGATTTACAAATTCTTTAACATCAGAAAAATCGGTCAGAATCAAAGCTTCGCAAATTTCAAGTGAAAGGTTATTTAACAATTGATGCGGTAATTTACTCAATGAGTCGATAAAAGCTTGTCTGAATTCTTTATTCTTTAATGTGTCAGTCGAAATATTAATGGCAAAACGGTTATCTAATGCTTGCTCCAAGGTACTCAATTTATCCAGAACATAGCTATCAATCAAATGAGCCAACCCCAACCTTTCGGCGGCAGGCATGAAATAACCTGCGCCCAACTCTTCCCCTTCTGTAGTACGAATACGAACAAATAGCTCCTGATGCAATACATTTTTGCCATCGGTAACAGGTTGGGCATAAAGACTCATAGTTCCCTTATCTAGGGATTGTTTCATGTCTTCAAAGGTAATTAATCTGGGGTACTTGAACGTGTCATGTTCCTTTTGACAATAAAACACACCGTTTTCTCTTGCTTTCTTTATCGACAAATCAACCATAGTCAATAAATTTGACACACTTTGATGGGCAAAATAACTGGCAGCTCCCATGTGTACTGTACAGTTGGTAAGATCACTAATTTCCTGCCGTAAAATTTGCTCAAACTCTTTGCAATCATTATTAAAAACTTCTGGATTGTGTTCGTGGTTGATTAATGCAAAGGTACTACCATTGAGGCGAGCAAGGCAACTGACCGAGTGTTGTTGCCAAAATTTACTAAATATCCGGGAAACTGATAAAACCAGGTTATCGCCTTGCTGATATCCTTGCTGCTGATTCAAAGTATCAAGCCCATCAATTACTACCATCACTACATGACCGGGGATAAATTCATCCTCATTATCGAGTATTGCGGAGAGTTGCTGTAAAAAGTAGCGACGATTACTTAAACCAGTAAGAGTATCCTGATAAACCTGAGTTCTTAAGGTTTCTGTTTGTTTCAATTGCCCCTGAAAAAGTGATTTTATTTTGTGCACCATATGATTCATTGCAAGTGTCACTTGTTTTAACTCAGGAGTTCCCGGAATAACCGTTTCAATTGGGAACTCATGATCTGAAATCGCCAGAGCTTGAGCTGTAACCCTTTTTAATGGACCTAATAAGTATTGGATAAAACCATAAATTAATACCAAGGCAATCAGTGCAAAAAGCAGATAGCCTTTCACCATCTCAACAGCATTACTCCAAAGAGTTGCATATACATAGCTTGGATCACTTATAACTGAAACCTCCCCTGCTTGCATCCAACCATCCATAATTAGCGCTGATTTTTCATTGGACGGCCATTTAATTAAATGCTCAAACCATTCAGGAGTGTACCGTTTTTGGTTCACCAACTTTTTGGAGACAAGTATTTTTCCTTTAACATCCTTTACCTGAATTAAAGAAAAATAACCCCGATCAAATACCGCCTGGGTCATTGCATTCATAGTAGGTACATCATGACTTAACAATGATTGAGACAATGATAATCCTAATGATGTGGCTGTATCCTGGGCATTGCTTTCAATCTGTTTGATAAAGAAATTCCGTGCATTTGTCATCGTGATTACATAAGTGCCGGTAAAAACCAGAAAGAGCATTAACAATACTCCCAGAGACATTTTTTTAATCAGCGTCATAAATCTACCCTCTTATTGCATCCGTTTCATTAATTCATCCCACTTGCCTAAACTACTGGGTTGACCTATAGCAGCTTCTTTCCCTCTTTGTTTTGCCAGCCACAACCCTGAACCATTAAAACTATAAACTGGCTTAAGGTCAGGGCGAAGTGAAGCTTTAACAATGGAGTTTTCCAAACTATCCAAAATAAGCGGCTCAGCTTCCGGGGAGGAATAATAAGCCAAAACCATATGAGCACGATTTAAATTGAGGGAGGTAACATAGGTAATTCTTAATTTATCCGTTGAAACTCCTAAAGTGGCTAAAGTAAAATATTTAATAATGGCATAGTCCTCACAATCCCCTCCTCCATCTATAATAAACTCATCAGGTGATTTCCAATAATCATCACTCAAGCCCTCATCCTGATAATGGAACATATTAAAAAACGAGTTCACGCCTTCAAGTTTCGCGCTTACCGGTTTATTCTTTAGACTTTCAATCAATTTGGCCCAAGCCTTAAATCTTTTTTGTGTATCTCCGCTATGAGATTGAGCCAGTTGTTGGATTTTATCTAAATTAATAAAGGATGTGGCGTACAGCCCTGAGAAGGAAAGAAAGCTCAGGCATATTATAAATAATATGCCTGCTCTGCTATAAAATTTTATTAGGTGGTTTTTTGAATGTGACCAGCACGCCTTGGACATGAGCCAATTCCTTCAATCGTTCCATTGCATTCCCTGCATGCCCACGATACTCATAGGGACCTACATAAACTGAATGGAAATCACGACAAGGCCGCATAAACGCAGCAAAGCCCAATCCTTTTAACCGTTTCACCAATAATACTGCCTTATTTTTATCTTTAAAGTTACCCGTAGAAACAAACCATGATTTAGGTATGACCTGTAAAGGCGGCGTCGTATTTTTATGGATTATTGCCGGAGTCAGAGGCGTAGTTTCCATATTCTTGACCGGATGATCTAGAACCATTTGATCATCTGTTACATTAGGATAAGGGAGTTTATCCATTCGTTTGTTAAGCAATATATGCGTTTGAGCCGAAGTAAAGACATCATTATTAACTACATTTACTGGTATGCTCAGTTTTAAATAACATAATAATTTACCCATACCATTGAGTATGCGATAGCGTGAAAGCAGCTCATCATTTTCCCCGCGCGCCAATTCAATTTGGGATTGATAAAGCTCATTTTGTGAGTCGAGTAAATCGAGCAATGTTCGTTTACCTACTTTAAATTCGTCTTGATAAGCTAGGCGTGTTTTTCTTGAGGCGACAACATGAACCCTCAAGGGTCGTAATCGGAGGGCTGCGGAAGTATATGCATTCCATGATAAACGCATGGCTTCTTTTAATTGTAGCAAGGTTCTATTCTTCGTCTCATATGCTTCCTGCACCTGATAAGCGGTCTCTTTAACATAGGCAACATCCGAACCACCCCTGAACGCGTTATAATTCATTCTTATTGCCGCGAGATCAGCATTATTTGGTCCAATCAACCCACCAAGGTTTCTATTTTTAGAGGCACTTAATACTAAATCAACTTTGGGGTAATAGGCCGCTCTCGCCACTTCATATTGCGCTTTTGCCTGCTTTATATCCGCATAACTTGATTTAACAGTGGGGTGATTATCAAGGCCTTTTTCAAGGGCTTTTGCTAAATTATCCGGTAAATTTTGTCGTTTAGGTGGATTAGGCCAAGTCAAATTTTGTGGCCATTTACCGACTACTTTTGCATAATTAATTCGGACTTCCTGTAAATCGGCTTCGGAACTTATTTTATTCGATTCAGCTAAGGCAAGTCTTGCCACAGCCTGATCTACCTCAGCTTCACGAGAAATACCTGCTTCCCCTCGCTCCTTGATCATGCGAAAAACGGCACGATGTGCTTTAAGATTTGCAATAGCATAGGTATATAAACGCTCATGCATTAATACAGCAAGGTAGTTTTTAGTAATTTCCAAAGCCAAATCTTCGGCAACTCCCTGGGTTTTCCATCTTTGGGCTTGCGTTATGTATTTGTTACGTCTCACTTCATTGACGATACCGCCACCAGCAAATAAATGCTGCCTTAACTCAATCAAAGACTCAGTCCTGTTGAGAATCGCAACATTTGTATCATCAATAGCTTCAGTGGTTGGGTTTCGGCTTCTTTCTCGTCCAAACCCGCTGGATACATCAATTGAAGGGTAATAGGCGCCTTTAGCTCTATCAATAGCTTGCTGTGCAGATAAACCTCTGGCGGTATTAAGCAGAACATCCGGATTGGAGATCATTCCATGTTGCACGGCTTCGTACAGATTATCTGACCATGCATATGAGGAAGTCATTAGTGCAGCTAATAAAAGCGCATTTCTCATTCCAGATCCTCGTTATTGTTATTTTTTTAAAGATCTATAATATCTTATTAAGTTAAATCATAGAACACCATGCAGCAATACATTTTATATACTTTTTTTAACTAATAGAACAGTAACCAATTGATTTGAGGGTAATTTTTTCACCATGCCGATTAAAAACTCAGTTCTAAGCGTCAGCCAACTTAACAGACAGGTAAAGGGCTATCTCGAAAATGAATTAGGTATCATTCATGTAGAGGGTGAATTATCCAATTTAAGTAAACCGGGCTCCGGGCATTTTTATTTTACTTTAAAGGACTCAAATGCACAGATACGTTGTGTTTATTTCAAAAATCGTCATTTTATCCCACTATGCACCAAACTCGATAATGGACAGCAGGTAATTGCCAGTGGGCGATTGAGTCTGTATGAAGCACGTGGCGATTACCAATTAATTGTTGAAGAGTTGACCGAAGCAGGATTAGGCTTATTATACCAACAATTTGAAATTTTAAAGAATAAACTCGCTGCCGAAGGCTTATTTCTTCAAGAGCGCAAAAAATCATTACCAGCATACCCCAATACAATTGGCGTTATCACCTCAACCAGTGGCGCCGCAATACGCGATATTTTATCAACTCTGGCGCGCAGATTCCCTTTAGCCAAGGTTCTTATTTATCCCAGTGAGGTTCAGGGCGCGACCGCCGCAGCACAGCTGATTAATGCATTGGAATTAGCAAATACTCATAATCGCTGTGATGTACTGATTCTTGCCCGTGGTGGTGGAAGCATTGAGGATTTATGGGCATTTAATAATGAACAACTGGCCCGCCAGATTGCCCAAAGTATCATTCCGATTGTTTCTGGTGTAGGTCATGAAACGGATTTTACTATCGCTGATTTTGTTGCAGATTATAGAGCTGAAACGCCCACGGCAGCTGCTGCTGCCGTAAGTCCCAACTCTGTGGAGTTATTTAATCTGTTACAAAATATTCTCTCCCGAATGGATGCTGCAATCACCCGTCTTTTGCAGAATTATTCATTAAAAATAAACTATTTAATGGAGAAACTATCCTCTCCTCATCAAACCGTGAATTCATATTGGCAAACCGTTGATTACCTGGAGCGCCAATTACACTCAAATCTGAAACAACTAATAAATCGTAAAAAACAGGAACTGCACTTATATCAGACTCGTTTGCAAGCTAGAAATCCGGTTAACGAGGTAAAGCAAACTCAAAGTCGTCTCAATCAGTTGTATCTGTTACTTACCCAACACATACAACGAAAACTCAGTAATCTACGCTATCAATTTAATGCTCAATTATCGACCCTGCATGCGGTAAGCCCTCTCGCTACATTAGACCGGGGATACGCACTTGCAACACACAAAAACGAAGTGCTCTATACTACCCAACAGCTGGATATTGGCGATATGATAGAAGTTCGCTTGGCAAAAGGAACTATGGATTGCACCGTTATTCAAATAAAGGATTAGAACTGATGAAAAAATTACTCCTGCTCACGGTTTTGGGTTTACTGCATTTCTCCCATTGTGTATTCGCTTCATCCCTACCAGAAAATCACTCCGTAAATGGAGGATTAACTATCATTCCAATGGAGAGTAAAAATCGTCCGGAAGCATTCTATCAGGGGAAACGCTTACCGGTTTTATCGGGAATGCAACGACATCAATGGCTAGTGATTGTTGGAATACCTTTATCAGTAAAAGAACCCCTCCAATATATTCAAATTAGAAATGGCAGAAAATCACAACTCCCCTTTTATGTTACGGATAAATTTTACACCACGCAGCATTTAAGTATAAAGGACGTCAGGAAGGTAGAACCCAATGCTCAGGATCTGATTCGAATTAAAAAAGAAACTAAAAAGTTAAATAAGATATTTGCAAATTACTCTACAACAAATCCATTTGAACAGACCTTCGCTGCTCCATTGCGAGGTCCAATAAGCAGCCTTTTTGGATTGCAGCGTGTTTATAATAAACAACCGAGAGATCCTCATTCTGGTTTGGATATCGCTGCCAAAACAGGCGAGCCCATTTATGCTGCGAACAAAGGCATTGTTGTTGAAACTGGGGATTATTTTTACACAGGTAACACCGTAATAATTGACCATGGTATGGGTGTTTTTTCACTCTATGCGCATTTAAATAAAATTTTAGTTAAAAATGGGGAACGTATTAAAAGGGGACAAAAACTCGGGCTTGTAGGTATGACAGGTCGGGTTACAGGCCCTCATCTCCATTGGACAATGATTGTAAATCAAACCCAGGTGGAGCCTTTACTTTTCGTACCCGTGAGAAATATAGCTCTATCAGCACCGGTTGCGAAAAAGAATAATGAGGCCCAATTAAAATCTAAATCCAAATCAGTTAAAGAACATCATGATTGATGAAATAAATTACAGCATCAATTTAATAGTGCTGCAGACTCAAAAAAATTTGAACATTCTGGCTTTAATCCTTTTAATACCATGGTTCATTTTTTTGATAACCCGGTTCATTTACCCTCAACTTCTACTGCTGGGAATTATTCCAAGGAAATTGGTGGGTATTCCCGGAATTTTATTTGCACCGTTACTCCATGCAGATTTTAATCATATTTTTTTTAATTCCATTCCATTGCTAGTGTTAAGTAATTTTATTTTAATTAATGGATTTTTATATTATCTGAAAGTCACTTTGCTCATTACTATTCTTAGTGGATCAGCAATCTGGTGTCTGGGTAAATCCGGGCTGCACATTGGGGCTAGCGCGTTAATTACAGGCTATTGGGGATTTCTAATCAGCAATATTTATCAGGAAGCCACCCTGACCACTGTAATTTTAGGCGTCCTTAGTCTTTATTATTTTGCAGGAATATTTCTTGGTATTTTCCCAAGAGAGCAAGGTGTTTCCTGGCAAGGACATCTGTTTGGCTTATTAGCAGGCTTGGGGACAAGCTATATAGTGCATTACCATCTTTTTAATTTTTAATAAATTGCAATACGCTCGTCCGGACTCTGTAAGGAGCATTCCTCTGAAAAGGAACCATCATTACACACCACTAATCCTGTACGAGTATAATTAGGTGAGACTCCCCCTCTCCATAAGCAACATCCCATTAATAATTGTAAATCCATCACCGCATGACGTGTACAATAGCATGAAGAATAAAAACCATTATTACATACCAGACGACCAGCCGAAGAATCACAGTAATTAATTCCGCCCATTTTATTACAACAGGGATCAGTGGCATAAGCAGTAGAAATAAAAAGCGCAGTAACAGCAGCGAATAGTATTTTTTTAATAGCTAGCATGTTGATTCTCAAATGGTTTCTTAATTTAGAATAGCACAGTGTTTATAAAATTATTAGAGGCAATTATTAAGGTTTCAATTTAGATTCCACATCCCTCGAGTTGTTTTGCGCAATCAAGTTCGACCTGTCATTGAGGAGCATCGCGACAAAGCAAACCTGAGATGCTCCCTTATGTATCGTCTCTTCTCGTCAAATACCCTCAAAGATATTTTAGGCTTTATGCATGAATTGGATTACCTGAATTGTTATCGGGTACTATATTAAAATTACTTTCCGCAATAGGATCTGAGGTTCGCTTCTCAATCAGCTCCCCGAAACATAATGCGCTCATTACTACCAGCAAATAACCGGCGGTTGAATAGCATAAAATTGTATCTGATAGAGAGCCAATACAAAACGCAACTAAAATACCTAAAAGAACGGGCCGAGTTTCAGTTAACTCCATTGAGGTTACAAATAAACTCCCTAAAAATATAATGAGCAATAACATCCCAATTAGACCATGCTCAGATAGTGTCATCCAATATTGGCTATGAGGATCATTTAAAGTATCTCCCCAGGCGGGGACTGGTTTATCCAATGAAAAGCTGTACTTAAATCCGCCGGTACCAATGCCCGTGAATGGGTGAGTAAGCCATAATGATTTTGCATAGTTATGAAACTGAATTCTGTATCCAATAGATGTATTGGGGTTATGTGCCTGTAATTGTTTGATATCCTTTATCAAGTCAGTAGTTCGCTCTTGCAGTATAGGGCTCACTTCGTAAACCGCGGTCAACAAACCACATAACAGGAGTAATCCAACAAACGCCCTTTTAAATGATATTTGTTGAAATAATAATAGACCCATTAAGATTAAATATAAAACATAACCCGTTCTACCGGAATTAATAAACATCACTTGATAACTGGTTAGTAATACCAGAAACGAATAGATAACCCTTGTCCAACCCTTTGATTGAAAAGCAAAAAGTCCTGCCAGATAGGCTCCTAACCCCGTCATAAACCCGGTAATTATATGATTGTAAAAAACTTCACCTGGATCAAAAGATTGAATAATCTGGATGGATTTCAAAATGGAAACGACACATGTGATAAATATTGCGAAAAGGTAGCCATTCAAACACCATTTGCGCGTTTTTGGATTAATAAAACCCACAGCCAAAACAGGTAAATAGATTAATTTAAAATACTTGCCAATCATGCCTAATTGCATACCATAAGGGGCAACACTCCAGCTACATGCAAGAACAACAAACAGAAACAAAATTAATGCTGTTCTTCCCCATAGCGAATTGAATGCTTCAAGAATGTGTTTACTGTAATAGGGTGTCAGCAGAATTGACGCCATAGCACATCCAAAAAAAATTGATTTAATGCTTGGACTGATTGGAATAAAAAACATAAACAAAACAAGTAACGACGGAGCTAAAAATTCCCAATTTCTATCCAACAATTTTATTTTCACAATGGGCTCTCATTATTTTTTGTTAATTTGGGCAGTTTATTGATATTTCTGTCTCTATAAATTTGTTTCATTCCCCGATAAAAAGTCCCTTGTGCGCTAAACAAGGCGAAGAGAAAACCCAATTTCCCATCTAAAAAACCACGCTGGAGAATAAAGCATCGCCCAAACATCCAGCCAGTGCCGATACATGTACGGATAAAACCCGTCTTTTTATGCATCTCTATTCTGGTTTTAGCGCTGTAAGAGGAGTATTTATTTAATTTATAAAGCACATGACTTATGTCCTGGAAGGAATGATGTCGAATTGCCTCTTTAATTTTTCCAATACGAGTTCCTGGAGGTAAAATAATTTTCTCATGAACTATATCGGTGCTATATGCTGCATTTGCTCTTTTAAATAAGCGAATATGTCTCTTTGGACTTGCCGAGTATTTAAGAACCTGGTTATAAAATACCATTTGAATTGCCACACGATATGCTTCAGCTTCTCCAGATACCATGGCTTCTTTTATAGTTCTTTGTAACTCAGGTGATACGGTCTCATCAGCATCAAGATTTAATACCCAGTCACCCGTAGCTTTTAATAAAGCACGTTGTTTTTGTATTCCGTAACCTGGCCAGTCAGTGGTATACACATGATTGGTAAATTGTTTTGCTATCGCTACCGTATCATCAGTGCTGCCTGAATCCAAAACAATAATCTCATCAGCAAAAGAGACTGATTGCAAACAACGTTTAATACTAAGTGCTTCGTTTTTAGCTATTATAATGACACTTAACATGGCTTATACAATTTGAATAAAAAGGAGATTATAGCCAAAAGTGAATTATATTGTAACTGAAATTAAATGGCATTATTAATATTATAACAAATACAGCGAGTTATGTTTTTGGAAAGATATTCAAGGACCAAATAACTGATTGGATATTATATAAAGATGGGCTGTCCTGATGTGCCCGGTTTATGGCCAAATTGAATTCTTTGGAGATGGTTTATACAAAAAATTTTCTCTTGCCTGAGTAACATTCTGGATGCCTCGGTCAAGCCGAGGCACGTAGGGGGTGGGTGGGGATCAAGTATGAACCCCTTATAATAAATTAAGGCCAATAAATTAAGACTAATAAATGATGTTAAATAACTAATAAGTAATAAGTAACGACTAATAAATCGACTAATATCCATTAATTAATGCAACTAATAAATAACAATTTATTAATACAACTAATAAATAACCAACCATTAAGTCACAAGCTTGATTATAACCCAACCGTGAGTCGGGTTATATTTTAGTA
>JAUXYG010000096.1 GCA_030694525.1 Legionella sp.
TTTTCATTTTTGTCATAATATTTGCCATCTTACCACAAATTATAAGGAAGGCAGAGACGATGAGCTCAAGCAATCACCACCGCTTAATCATATTAGGTTCAGGTCCAGCAGGTTATACCGCCGCAGTCTATGCCGCACGAGCTAATCTACACCCTGTTTTAATCACCGGCATGGAGCCAGGTGGACAATTAACAACAACTACCGAGGTAGATAATTGGCCTGGAGATGTCGAAGGATTAATGGGGCCTGCTCTTATGGACCGTATGCAAAAGCATGCGGAGCGCTTTGATACGCAAATCATCTTCGATCATATTGTCAAAGCTGATTTAACGCAAGCACCATTTACCTTACAAGGCGATTCTGAAACCTATACCTGTGATGCTTTAATTATTGCCACTGGTGCATCAGCTCGCTATTTAGGATTAGAATCTGAATCAGCCTATCAAGGCAGAGGGGTATCCGCTTGTGCGACTTGCGATGGCTTTTTTTATCGTAATAAAGCCGTTTGTGTTATTGGGGGTGGAAATACAGCTGTAGAAGAAGCACTATATTTATCGAACATAGCCTCAACAGTCACTTTGGTCCATCGCCGAGACAGTTTACGGGCAGAAAAAATGCTGCAAGATAAACTTTTTGAAAAAGCACGCAGTGGTAATGTCAGAATAGTTTGGGATTGTGCCCTGGAAGAAGTATTAGGTGATGGAAAGAAAGTGACCGGTGCTGTCATTCGAAATATACTTAATGATGCAAAAGAAGAGCTGGCAGTTGATGGCGTATTTATAGCTATTGGTCACACCCCGAATACAGGTCTGTTTAAAGATCAATTAGCAATGCGTGATGGATATCTTACCATCAAATCCGGTTTGGATGGGATGGCTACCAGTACGTCTATACCAGGAGTATTTGCTTGTGGTGATGTTGCGGATCATGTCTACAGACAGGCAATAACTTCTGCAGGCTTTGGTTGTATGGCGGCATTGGATGCGGAAAAATACCTGGATCTGATAAGTTAAATGAGGGACTAACCTTAAGGATAGAGGTTTCATTTGGCAGATAACGAATCATATTTTTTCCCGGATCCCAGAACCAGTGACAAGCAAGGATTGCTTGCAATGGGAGGGGATCTAAAACCAGAGCGAATAATACAGGCCTATTCACAGGGGATTTTCCCCTGGTTTGAGCCTGGTTGCCCTATCCTTTGGTGGTCTCCTAATCCACGATTAGTTTTGATACCCAATGAATTTAAAATATCACGAAGTCTGCGCCAATCATTAAAAAAACCCTTTTATTTCACAATGGATAACGCCTTTAGAGAAGTAATTTCTGCCTGCGCGACCTGCTCTGATCGACAGGATAAAACCTGGATTAGTCCTCAGATGATTGAAGCATATACCAAGTTGCATCAGATGGGCTATGCACATTCATTTGAAATTTGGCAGGATAAAGAATTGGTTGGAGGGTTGTACGGTATAAGCCTTGGACGCGCATTTTTTGGTGAATCCATGTTTCATAAAGTAACGGATGCTTCGAAAGTTGCCCTATATTATTTATGTAATACTATGAGTGAATGGGGTTTTGACTTCATTGATTGCCAAATCCCGACACCTCATTTGTTGCGTTTGGGAGCCAAAGTTATTGGAAGAAATGAATTTCTCCATCTTCTGGAACTTACACTGCAACATGAAAATAAATTGGGGCTATGGAACAATTCCCTCTCGACTTGATCTTAAGAATCAGTCAAGATGAAGTAATATTCAAGTAAAGGACTAAATTAAATGAAACAACATACCTCCAAATTCCTTGACCTCGTTGCAGAATCAAAAAAAAATATTAAAGAAATTAGCCCAACCCATTTAAAAGAAAAGCTTGATCGAAAAGAACCTTTACAGCTTATTGATGTTCGTGAAGAAAGCGAGTGGAATTCTTCTGGTCACATCCCTGGCGCAATTCATTTACCTAAAGGAATTATTGAGCGAGATATTGAAAAAGCGATTTCAGATTCTGCAACCCCTATTGTTGTTTATTGCAGTGGTGGATTTCGTTGCGCATTAGTAGCCGATAGTTTACAAAAAATGGGCTATAAAGAAGTTTACTCCCTCGAATCGGGATCGCAGGGCTGGGAAAAGATGGGATATCCCGTTTTAAAAAATAAGTAAGGCAGTAAAAAGCTAAAATAGATACGACCTGATTGCCATTTTGCTTATTTTAGTGCACTATTTCACTTTTATAAATTTGATACATCATTGAGAGACCTATGGCAAAAGAAGATCATATTGAAATGGCTGGTACCGTTGTAGACACATTACCAAACACAATGTTCCGCGTTGAATTGGAAAATGGACATGTGGTTACTGCACACATTTCAGGTCGTATGCGTAAAAATTACATTAGAATTTTAACTGGTGATAAGGTTAAGGTAGAACTTACTCCCTATGACTTATCTAAAGGTCGTATCATATTCCGTGATAAGAATTAATCCACTCGTTTAGCGAATATTGCTTTTCTCCTGGTGCTCTGTGTTAACGTGATTTAATACAGAAAGTCACACCATGATTCCTTATCATACATTCCCCGTATTACGACTTCGTCTAATACGGGCTACGCATATTTGTAGCCTGTATTAGCGAAGCGTAATACAGGGAGTTACGTCTGATTCTGTAGCATGAAATCCCCATATTACGACTTTGTCTAAGGGAAAATGCAGAATCTTCCCTTAGAGAGTTAAATTAGCCACTATTTACCAGCGACCATCATTTTGTCAATCAGGATTGAGCCACAGCGCGTGGAAATATTGGGGTTAATATCACTCCCTACAGCGCGAATCATTTGAAATATTTCTTTTAAATTTCCAGCGATAGTGACTTCATCAACAGGAAATTGAATCTCGCCGTTTTCTACCCAATAACCACTGGCGCCGCGAGAGTAATCTCCAGTAATTATATTTACCCCTTGCCCCATTAACTCTGTAACCAATAAACCGGTACCCATTGTGTGCAACAACTCATTTAAATCCCCCGCAGTGGGATCAATTGTTAAATTATGAACACCATCACTATTTCCTGTAGTTGTTAATCCCATTCGCCGTGCTGAATAACTACCCAGGAGATACTGCATCAGCCGTCCTTTATCAACAATTAAATTGGGCCGAGTAGTCACGCCCTCGCTATCAAAAGCGGCACTTCCTAAAGCACCTTGGAGGTGAGGTTGTTCATATACCTGAATAAACTCGGGAAATAGTTGCTGCCCTACAGAATCTAATAGGAATGAATTTTTTCGATAAAGGTTAGATCCACTAATGGCATTAATAAAGCTTCCAAACAAACCGCTCGACACACGTGATGAAAAAATTACCGGTATCATTTGTGTACTGATTTGCCTCGCTCCCAAACGGCTTATCGCACGTTCCACTGCATTTTTGGCAATAGACGAGATAGGTTCCAAATTATCAGCATTGCGTACCGTACTGTAATCATAATCTCTTTGCATTTTCTGACCATCAGTAGCTATTAAAGAACAACTTATGCTATGACGCGTACTATGCGTAAAACCTGATCCGCCATGAGTATTGGCATATCCATGATGGGATTCATAGGAAGAGACGCTGACCCCATCAGAATTCGTAATTCGCTTGTCCAGAGATAAAGCATGGGATTCACAATCAATTGCCATTTTAATCGCTTGTTCCGGTTTGATATCCCAGGGATGGTATAAATCCAAATCCGGATGATTTTTGGCCATCAATTCTTTATCTGCCAGACCAAAACACGGATCTTCTGCGCTTACCCGTGCAATATCACAGGCTGCTTTCACTAAAGATTTCAAAGCAGCTGGTGAGGTGTCTGTGCTACTGGCCCCTCCTTTGCGCTGTCCAATATAAACCGTCAACCCGACTCCCTTATCCTCACTAAAAGCAACTGTTTCAACCTCCCCCATTCGTACATCAACTGAAAAACCGCGATCATTGTTTACTGCAACGGCTGCATCAGTAGCCCCTTCAGCTTTCGCAAGTTCCAGAACATCTTTCATTAATTGGGTTAAATCTGTTGTTGACTTATGTAGTTCACTATTGTTATGTTGCTTTTTAATTTGCATAAGAGATCCGTGGTGTTGAATGATGTACATAAGGATACAATAACATGTCTTCGCAAACCAATGTTTATCCTGCAAACAAAACTTTTTTGCTTTATTTATATTTTATTCTGTTAACCGGTTTAAGCTTTAATAATTATGCTGCAGATCGCTGGCATGAACTCACTCCAGGTATAGAATATCAGGATCTTGAGGGCGGTTTATTAACTCCCTGGTCTCATGTTCATGTGTTTCGAATTGATTTAAAACAAAATAAATTAGCTTTGGTCACTGCAAAAAACCTTTCCGTAAAAAATGCATCCGCCGATCAATTTGCAGAACAATCCAAGGCATTAGTCAGTATTAACGGCGGTTTTTTTGACCAGGACTTTAAGCCCCTGGGTTTGAGAATTAATAATAAAAAACTGGAAAATCCTCTAAAAAAAATTAGCTGGTGGGGAATATTTTATGTTAAAAATAATACCCCTTTTATTTCACACGTTCGACACTTTAGTCAGGATGATGATGAAATTGATTTCGCCATTCAGAGTGGGCCGCGATTATTAATTAAGGGAAAAATACCATCATTAAAAGATGGGGTCGCAGATCGCTCCGCTTTAGGAATCACTGCTGAAGGAAAAGTGATTATTCTGGTATCAACCAATGCTGCGATGACTACGGGTGAATTAGCCAATTTATTAAAATCCCCGCCCCTAAATTGTACGGATGCCATTAATCTTGATGGGGGCAGTTCAAGCCAACTCTATGCCCATATTAACTCGTTTCAACTCAATGTACATGGATTTTCCAATGTAAGTGACGCTATTGTGGTTAAAAAATTATAGCCCGAGGGACTTTCTATGCGAAGGACTCCCTGATCAACAAGTGCAAAGAGAACTTATATTGAAATAAAAAGATGTTCTCATCATATTATTTATGTCTTAAAAACTGATGTAAAACAATTGTTTACCCCGAGATAAATGAGTTATAACTTTTAACTCACAAGTTATCCACAATATACTCCCACTTTATTCTCTTGACCCACATTAAAAAACACACTATCTTGTAAGTCTAGCCTTAAAAAACCCTATATATTGGGTTTTATGTATTACAACTAGTAAAAAATAACAACTATAATATTAGTAACAGCGAATAAATTATTCACTCTGTTACCACAATCATATGAGTGGGGATAAAATGTCTGAAATTCTTGAGCCGGTAAAAGATGTGCCGCAAACGAGTCAATTGGAATTGACAGCAAATACTCCAGGTTTACTTAAAACGATCAAACGTAACGGTAAAGTTGTAAATTACGATGATACTAAAATCAAAATTGCAATTACCAAAGCGTTTATCGCTGATGAAGGTGGCACTGCCCCTACCTCTGACCGCATTCATCAACAAATTGAAGAGTTAACCCGCCAGATCTCTCAGGTATTTAAACGACGATTACCTAGTGGTGGCGCAATCCACATTGAAGACATTCAGGATCAGGTGGAGCTTGCATTGATGCGCAGCGGCCATTATAAAGTTGCCCGCTCTTATGTATTGTATCGTGAAGAACATCGCAAAGCCCGTCAAAAAGAATTAAAACAACAACCCGCAGATCCTAAAGTATTATTAATTGTCATGCCTGATGGTGAATTACAACCTTTAGACATGGAGCGAGTAAACACCATTGTTAATGAATCCTGTCGTAATCTCGAGCACGTAAAAGCAGAGCCTGTAATCAAAGACGCCATGCGTAATTTATATAATCAGGCCAAATTTGAAGACGTTCATAAATCATTAATCATGGCTGCTCGTGCACTTGTAGAAAAGGAGCCCAACTACACATTCGTCAGTGCTCGCCTGTTATTAGACAGCCTGCGGATGGAGGCTTTGAGTAAACTTAAAATTCAATCCGACGCCACATTTGATGAAATGAGTGCCTTATATCCTGCCTATTTTAAATCCTATATAGCGCACGGTATCGCTCAAGGAATGCTTGATACCAAAATGGCTGATTTTGATTTGGAAAAACTGGGGAATGCTTTATTACCTGAACGTGATATGCAATTTACCTATTTAAGCTTGCAAACCCTATACGATCGTTATTTTATTCACGATCGTGGTGTACGTTACGAATTGCCCCAAGCCTTTTTCATGCGCGTAGCCATGGGCCTTGCCATGCGTGAAAAAAATAAAGAAGCAAAAGCGATTGAATTTTATCAGTTAATTTCATCTTTTGATTACATGTCGTCCACTCCTACTCTGTTTAACTCCGGTACCGTCAGACCCCAACTATCGAGTTGTTATCTGACTACGGTTCCCGATCATCTGGATGGTATCTACAGTGCTATAAAAGATAATGCCCTGCTCTCCAAGTTTGCCGGTGGATTAGGTAATGACTGGACCTCGGTTCGCGCCATGGGTTCGCACATTAAAGGGACTAATGGTAAGTCTCAAGGTGTTGTTCCCTTTTTAAATGTTGCTGATGCTACAGCTGTCGCAGTGAACCAGGGTGGTAAACGTAAAGGGGCTGTTTGTGCTTACCTTGAATGTTGGCATCGTGATGTAGAGGAATTCCTGGAGCTGAGAAAAAATACCGGTGATGACCGACGTCGTACTCATGATATGAACACCGCACTGTGGATACCTGATTTATTTATGATTCGGGTGCGTGAGGAAGGCGAATGGACTTTATTCTCACCCGATGAAGTACCAGAGCTTCATGATCAATATGGTAAAACGTTTGAAAAAACCTATCTTGAGTATGAGGAAAAAGCACGTCAAGGACTGATTCAAAATGCCAAAACGGTTCCTGCAGTTAAATTATGGCGGAAAATGTTATCCATGCTGTTTGAAACAGGTCATCCATGGCTCACCTTTAAAGATCCCTGTAATTTACGTTCTCCTCAGCAACATGCAGGTGTTATTCACAGCTCAAATCTGTGTACAGAAATTACATTAAACACCTCAGAAGAAGAAATTGCTGTATGTAATCTGGGCAGTGTTAATCTTCCAGCCCACATTACCAATGGTGCTTTGGATAAAGACAAACTAAAACGCACGATTACCACCGCCATTCGTATGTTAGATAACGTGATTGATATTAACTATTACTCCGTTCCGCAGGCACGTAACTCTAATTTAAAGCATCGCCCTATTGGTATGGGAATCATGGGCTTTCAAGATGCACTATATGAGCTTAAAATTGATTATACGTCCAAAGAAGCCGTTGAATTTGCAGATGCGTCAATGGAGCTAATCAGCTATTACGCAATTGAAGCATCGTGTGATTTAGCGAAAGAGCGGGGCAGTTATTCAAGCTATGAAGGATCTTTATGGAGTAAAGGTATTCTGCCTATTGATTCCATTAATTTGCTGCAGCAGGCTCGTAGTAAATATTTGGAGCAAGACAGATCACAACGTCTGGATTGGGAAAACTTGCGGATTAAAGTTCGCACTCAGGGAATGCGGAACTCCAATGTGATGGCTATTGCCCCTACAGCAACCATCTCAAATATCTGTGGCGTGTCACAATCCATTGAACCTACGTATCAAAATCTCTATGTGAAATCCAATTTGTCCGGTGAATTTACCGTCGTCAATCCTTATTTGGTGGCCGATTTAAAAGCGCTGAACTTATGGGATGAAGTCATGGTTAATGATCTGAAATACTTTAACGGCAGTGTTCAGCCCATCAGCCGTATTCCCACCGAGTTGAAAAAACGTTATGCAACCTCTTTTGAAATTGATCCCATGTGGTTAATTGAGGCTGCTTCTCGTCGACAAAAGTGGATTGATCAGGCACAATCATTAAATATTTACATGGCACAGCCATCTGGTAAAAAACTGGATGAACTGTACACACACGCCTGGATTCGTGGATTAAAAACCACTTATTACTTAAGAAGTCTGGGTGCCAGTAATGCCGAAAAATCTACCGTTACAGATGGCGCGTTAAACGCAGTAAAATTAGTCAATGACGAGCCCAAAGTCTGTTCCATCATTGATCCTGACTGCGAAGCATGCCAATAGAGGAGAATATTAATGCCACATACAGAACAAATCATAGCGTCCCAGATAATGGGCGCAACCGGTCTTGAAATTCCGGAAATGGGCGCACGCCGAATTCATGTTGATGACAAACAAATCATCAATTGCAGGGCTGATTTGAACCAATTAGTTCCCTTTAAATACCGTTGGGCCTGGGACAAATACTTAACCGCATGCGCCAATCATTGGATGCCTAATGAAATCAGCATGAGTGCTGATGTGGCACTATGGAAAGATCCTAATGGATTAACTGATGCAGAGCGTATGATTATCAAACGTAATCTTGGCTTTTTCTCCACAGCGGATTCGTTAGTTGCCAATAATCTGGTTCTTGCTGTTTATCGCCATATTACTAATCCCGAATGCAGACAATATCTGTTACGACAGGCATTTGAAGAGGCGTTACATACCCATGCTTATCAATACGTTATAGAAAGCCTGGGGCTTGATGAAGCAGAAGTATTTAATATGTATCGGGAAATTCCTTCCGTAGCCACTAAAGCAGCCTGGGCGCTTCCTTTTACAGAAAGCCTGGGAGATGAGACGTTTCATACTGGAACGCCAGAAAACGATCAACGTCTATTACGCGATTTAATTGCCTTTTACGTAATCTTCGAAGGTATATTTTTCTATGTAGGATTTACTCAGATTCTATCCATGGGTCGACGTAATAAAATGGTGGGCACATCCGAACAGTTTCAATATATTTTACGTGATGAGTCCATGCATATGAACTTTGGTATTGACGTAATCAATCAAATTAAAATTGAAAACCCCCACTTGTGGACTCCTGAATTTAAAGCTGAAATTATCCAGCTGGTTAAAGATGGTGTTGCTATGGAATACCAATATGCAAAAGACACTATGCCACATGGTATTTTAGGTATGAATGCGGAAATGTTTGAAGAATATTTACATTTCATTGCAAATCGTCGTCTCAATCAAATCGGGTTACCGGATCAATATCCTGGTGCAGAAAACCCCTTCCCGTGGATGAGTGAAATGATGGATTTGAAAAAGGAAAAGAATTTCTTTGAAACTCGCGTCATCGAATACCAAGCAGGTGGGACTTTAAGTTGGGAAGATGAGAATTAGACAGTAATTACCTTATTTCCATATCCGGCTTCCTGTGGAGCTTGATATGGAAAGTTATCACTTTCACATTTTTTAACCAGATCATCCCATTGCAAAAAGGCCGAACATAATTTATCAGGCGCCCCAACAGAGTGCATTAACTTACCCATCCCTATTCCAAGCCCCCCCAGACAACTGCTGGCTAATAACAGGAACCCAACACTCCAAGGCCCGCCTACTGCAATCGATATAGTAATCAAAGAAATGGAAACAATCGCGATCCCTAATACCATCATAGAGATGCCAAGCTTTCTTAAAGCAGAGTTACCGCTTGTTAAAGCGTGATTATATAGTTTTTGATATTCATGAAAAAAATGGTCATTATCAGGTTCATCCAAATAGTTAGAAATTGTTTTAACCCAAAATATCTTTTCTTTGTAAGACAAAAAAGAATTAATAACTTTTTCATTAAAATCCAAAGTAGGAATAAGTAGATACATATTATTATTAGCTATATCCATCAACAATTGGCTTTCCTCGTACAGATTAATAGTATCAACAATAAGAGCTCCTTCCTCTTTTGTTAAATTATTTACTGCTGCCTGATAAATTGCATCTCTGGTAGTATCTGCACCATTACTTTCAGCAAATGTGTAGAGACTCTGAGTAAATTTATTAATAATAGGAAAAGCATGAGGATTTTGGTAGGCTTGCTGACACAGAAATTTGAAATAGGGTTCCTGGACTATTTCACTTAAACATTTCTCTGCATTACTAGATATCATTTGATTCATCAAATTATATTTTGGATATTTAATCGAAGAATAAGAAATAAAAAAAGATTCTTTGTATTTGGTTAATAGTTCAATTCCTAACAGCCGCTGATGCTCATTTAGGTCAAGCTCAAGTTCCTTAATGGCCAAATGAAAATGCTCAATAAAATTCAAATCATCATTGTTATCCA
>JAUXYG010000102.1 GCA_030694525.1 Legionella sp.
AGGTTAAATCAATAAACGCCTTCTCGATGGTCATGGCTGTCAAAATGTAATTTTCCATCTTTTACGCGTAAGGTCACATGTCCACCATGCATCAAATTACCAAAGAGCAGTTCATCAGCAAGTGGTTTCTTCACATTTTCCTGAATTAATCTGGCCATTGGTCTTGCGCCCATTGCCTTATCATACCCATGCTCGATTAACCATTCTCGGGCTGATTTATCAACGGTAAATGTAACCCCTTTATGGCTCAGCTGCTCGTCAAGTTCCATGATAAACTTATCAACAACAAGCCCTATAGTGTCAGAAGCTAATGGTGCAAAATTAATAATGGCATCCAAACGGTTTCTAAACTCAGGACTAAATTGTTTTTTAATTACCTCAAGTCCATCATTAGCATTGTCCTGCACCGAGAAGCCAATGGAGTTCCGCACTATTTCACTAGCCCCGGCATTACTGGTCATCACCATGATGATGTGTCTGAAATCTGCCTGTCGACCATTTGTATCCGTTAACGTTCCATGATCCATAATCTGTAACAGAAGATTAAATACATCAGGATGGGCTTTTTCAATTTCATCAAGTAACAATACCGCATGGGGATTTTTAGTAACAGCTTCTGTTAATAATCCACCTTGATCATAACCCACATATCCTGGAGGAGCTCCAATCAATCGGGATACAGTATGCTTTTCCATATATTCAGACATATCAAATCGCAGCAATTCGATACCCAGAACGTTAGCTAATTGTCTTGTAACCTCAGTTTTACCCACCCCGGTTGGACCTGCAAAGAGGAAACAACCCACAGGTTTTTGTGGTTCTCTTAGACCAGAACGGCCTAATTTAATTGCAGAAGCCAAGGCGGTAATTGCCTGATCCTGTCCATATACCAAAAGTTTTAAATCTCGTTCAAGGTTTCGTAAAGTATCTTTATCACGTGCAGAAACCTTTTTGATAGGTATTCGTGCAATTTTTGCTACTACACTTTCAATTTCAGTGACACTGATTATTTTTCTGCGTTTATTTGCTGTCAATAAGTTTTGATAAGCGCCAGCCTCATCCACCACATCAATCGCTTTATCAGGTAAGAATCGGTCATTAATATATTTCGCAGATAACTCTGCAGCAGCCTTTAATGAGGGGATAGAGAATTTGACACCATGATGTTCTTCAAGACGGCCTTTTAAACCTTTTAGAATTTCAAAGGTTTCATCTACGGTAGGCTCAGCAATATCAATTTTTTGGAAACGTCTTGCCAAAGCACGATCTTTTTCAAATATTCCGCGATATTCCTGGTAAGTAGTCGAACCAATACATTTTAATTCACCATTAGCAAGTAATGGTTTAATAAGATTCGAAGCATCCATAACACCACCTGATGCTGCACCAGCTCCTATTATAGTGTGAATCTCATCGATAAATAAGACAGCTCCTTCCTGCTGACCTAATTGTTTTAGGACTGCCTTAAGTCTCTTTTCAAAGTCACCACGGTACTTGGTGCCGGCCAATAGAGCTCCCAGATCCAGGGAGTAGACCACGCAACCGCGAATTGCTTCAGGAATTTCACCATCGACTATTCTTCTTGCCAATCCTTCAGCTATCGCTGTTTTGCCTACACCAGCCTCTCCAACCAATAGTGGATTGTTTTTTCGACGTCGGCATAAAACCTGAATAGTACGTTGAATTTCTTCATGACGACCAATTAACGGATCGATTTTTCCTTGTTTGGCTCGTCTGTTTAAGTTCATGCAATAGCTTTCTAGAGGAGATTCGTTGCCCTCAGAAGACATCATCTCTTCATCCATTGAAGAGTTCATATTCTCATGCATATCATTATTTTGATAACGAGAAACACCATGTGAAATGTAATTAATTACATCCAGCCGAGTTATATCTTCCTGACGTAAAAAGTAAACAGCCTGACTTTCTTGCTCACTAAAAATAGCAGCAAGGACGTTAGCCCCAGTCACTTCGGTTTTGCCAGCCGATTGAACATGAAACACTGCGCGTTGAAGAACGCGTTGAAATCCTAAAGTGGGTTGAGTTTCTCGATCCAGATCATCTTCGGGCAATCTTGGGGTTGTCTGATCAATAAATTCAATCAGCTTAATTCTTAAGGCATCGATATTGGCGTCACACGCTTGCAAAACATTGCCAGCTGCAGGATTATCAAGCAAGGATAACAGTAAATGTTCGACGGTCATAAATTCATGACGCTTTTCTTTTGCCTCCTTGAAGGCCAAATTCAAAGTGAATTCTAGTTCTTTGTTTAACATTGTCGTTGCTCCTTTCTAACCCACCACCAGTTACGCGGGTTCCATGCTAGATAGCAATGGATGCTGATTCAATCTTGCGTATTCGTTAACCAGGGCGACTTTAGTTTCTGCTATGTCTCGTGTAAATACCCCACACACGCCCTTCCCTTGAAGATGAACCTGTAACATCACCTGAACTGCAATTTCTTCATTTAAATGAAAAAAATGCCTCAGCACTTCTACCACAAAATCCATTGGCGTATAGTCATCATTGAGCAATACAACTTTAAATTTTCTTGGCAGTTTGATATCAGTACTTATTTTGGTTCCTGCTACCTGATGCCTTACAATTTCTTCTAAATTTTGCCCGCTCATAACATACAACCTCTTACTATTTTTATAGACTCCCTACACGCATTTGGCCAGTAAAAACAATTATTTTTAAGTAAATAATTGTGCTGTGAAATAATCCATAGCAAATTGATTAGATCCAAAACATACAATTGCAAATTATTTCTAAAGTCAAGTAGGGTAAAATCCGTTTGTTCATCAATGGTATTTTGGTCGTTATCCTGTGCCAAGCATGCCAGGATTTGATTCCTGACATGTTCTTAAGGATTTTTTTATTACACTAAGGTGAGTTATGTCTCACAATCGCTACTTTATAATTTTTGCATATGCTTAATTATAGCATCTGCAAATCCTGAACTAGTGACTAAAGTTGCTCCATCCATGCCACGCTCAAAATCATAGGTAACGGTTTTCGCCTCAATAGCACCTTCCATACCTTTAATAATAAGGTCTGCAGCTTCAGTCCAGCCCATATGCCTCAGCATCATTTCTGCAGAAAGTATAATCGAACCTGGATTTACTTTATTCTGACCGGCATATTTGGGAGCGGTACCATGAGTTGCCTCAAAAACCGATACATCATCACTCATATTAGCGCCAGGAGCAATTCCTATACCCCCTACCTGAGCTGCAAGAGCATCAGAAATATAATCACCGTTCAGATTTAAGGTTGCGATAACACTGTATTCTTCAGGTCTTAAGAGAATTTGCTGTAAGAACGCGTCAGCAATAACATCGTTAATAATGATTTGTTTGCCGGTTTTAGGGTTTTTAAGCTCCAACCAAGGTCCACCTTGATACTCGGTAGCACCAAAAACATTGCGAGCCACTTCATAGCCCCAGTCTTTGAAAGCACCTTCGGTGAATTTCATAATGTTACCTTTATGAACCAGGGTAACTGTGGGCAAATCGTTATCAATGGCATATTGTATTGCAGCTTTTACCAGACGCACGGTACCTTCTTTAGAAACAGGTTTTATGCCTATCCCACAATGATCAGGGAAGCGAATTTTTTTAACACCCATTTCATTTTGGAGAAAGCTAATCATTTTTTTAGCATCGGGGGTATCAGCCTGCCATTCGACTCCTGCATATATATCTTCTGAATTCTCTCGAAAGATAACCATGTTCGTTTTCCAAGGCTCTTTAAGCGGACTGGGTACGCCATTGAAATAACGAATGGGACGTAAGCAGGTATAAAGATCCATCAACTGACGAATTGCAACATTTAATGATCGAATTCCTCCGCCAACAGGAGTTGTTAATGGGCCTTTTATAGATATAACAAATTTTTTCATTGCATCAATGGTTTCTTGTGGTAACCATTGACCGCTCCCGTATACCTTGGTGGCTTTTTCACCGGCGTATACTTCCATCCAGTATATTTTTCGTTTGGAGCCATAAGCTTTTTCAACTGCAGCATCAACAACATGAATCATGGGTGGGGTTACGTCAACGCCAATACCATCTCCTTCGATAAAAGGAATAATTGGATAATTGGGTACACGAAGAGAAAGATCAGGGGCGACTGTAATAGCTTCGCCCTGAGAAGGCACTTTAATTTTATCGTAAGTCATTGACCACTCCAAGAATTTATAACGGCCAATGATACCATGTGACACTAAGGATCCCAAACTCAATTTAGGATATATAGTGTCTTTAGAAAAAAAATTAATTCACACAATTTTTTAAGCTTAGCAGTAATTAAGCATGTAATAGCATGTTAACTTGCGCTTGCAACTGATCATACCCTGCTTCCACGTTAATATACTCACGTTTCGCTAAATAGATTGATAATGAACCGTCGTCTGTAGCAGCGGGCTTTTGCAATATTCCATTAAATCCTTCCATTTTTAAACGCAGATAATCTTTTATTTTAGTCACCAGGTAAAAATTACGATAATAATTATCGGGACTCATGTACAAAGCTTTCGCATCATGCGCCAGTTGATGTCCTGGTAAGTAATCTTTAAGAGAATAAGAGGAATTATTATGAACCGCTATTACTTTGCCGGGGGGAAGAATTTGTTTGATACTATTAGCCAGTTTTTTTACTTCCTGATGGGCTGCAGGTGAATAGGAGCTATATTGAGTTAGCGTTTTTTTGATACCAGTATCCGTATAAATACGATTGGGATCGAATTCATATCGCTGATTATTCAAATGAAATACAATATTACGTCCGCCCGAATGAATCAAAGTGATAAGACTCCCACCCTGTTTATTAATTACTATTTTAGCGGCACGCAATGCGGTTTGTTCATTGTGATGAACATGAACGTATGTTTTCCCTTTTCCTTTTATTTGCTGAATGATGACCTTCTCATCACCAACCATGACGGCATGATTGATAGCACATCCGGTCTGAATCAGAAACAGGATAAAAAGAATAAAATATCTCATCAATAAGTATCACCATAATGATTAATCGCAACATTGTATAGTACTAAAATGAAACAAACAATAAAGTAAGCCATCGTTACATAAAAGATGATAGAAACCTCGTTTGTCATTTGTAGCTTGTCGTTATCAAAATAATTGATAAGAGTGGTTATTCGATAGCCTCTGAGTAACTTGATTTTTAAACAAATGCACTTAACCAACTATAAATATCCAGTTTATTTATACCTCAATTAGTGTTTTCGAATCCTGCGAGTTAACTCTTCATTTAAATTGTCTTCAACAAATTCATCAATTAAATCCCCTAAACGCGCATCTTTCAACGCTTGCAATTCCTTTGTTGTAAATTCAATAAATACTTCATTCCTGAGCAAATGAGTAAGTTTTTCTACAGCATTTAATTTTACTTCTCGGCTCATACCGCTAAAAAAACCAAAAAAAGTTTTATAATTATCCTCCTCGACTCTCTTCTTAGTGTAAGCGACTAATTTAGAAACAGCTTTTTCAATTAACTCTGAATCAGGCAATATCTTATTTTTAACTAAAGGTTTCGATATCAAAAAGATTTCTGGAAAATGTACGTGTTTAACAGTGTTGTTATCCGTTGGAACAATTAACTCCGGTAACTTTACCAAATTAAGATTAGGCATCTTTTCCTGTAATGCCTCGAGGAAGTCCACAGCATCCTCAATGTGTATTTCAAGTTGCTTGAATGCGTTTGTAATTCTTGTTTTAGTCGCTTTTGTGTTAAAAGTTGTTTTTAATTTAGTTAGATAAGATTCAATATTTGCCAGAATCAATAAATAACGTAGCAAATTCTCAATATCTTTGTTTACATCCAGGGTTAAGATTAATTTTCCTTTATTACTAAACAAAGTTTCTTCACAAATATCCAGGCTTAATTCATAAGTTCTGGGTAATCTATCGGAATTTATTCGGTTATAACTATGATAGACATTCCATAAACTATTATAAAATTTAATTAAAGTATTTGGTTTATATCGAAACATAATGATATCTAGCCGGCATATTGTGCTCTTAATTTTAACAAAATGTGCTATGCAATGCAACGCTCGTAATTATAAAAAAGTCTCTTCCATCATATTCATCATTTATTTGCGTTAATTTTTTATTCTTATTAAAATTTAGTTTTCCTTAAAGAGACAATTGGTGTCGCACTTAATCCTTTTTAATAAACCCTATGGTGTACTTACTCAGTTCAGCGGTGAAGAGGCTGATCTAACACTAGCTGCTTATATAAAAAACCCGGGATTTTATGCGGCTGGACGATTGGATAAAAATAGTGAAGGGTTATTAATTCTGACCGATGATGGTAGAGTACAACATCAATTGAGCCATCCCAAATTCAATAAAAATAAATATTATTGGGTTCAGGTAGAAGGCACCCCTACTGAAGCACAACTTCAACCCCTCCGTGATGGCCTGAATGTTAATGATTTTTCTTTTTTACCAGCTAAGGCCCGATTGATTAATGAACCCACGATATGGCCTCGCAATCCTCCCATTCGATTCAGGGCTAGCATTCCTACCAGCTGGATTGAAATCATCATAAAAGAAGGGAAAAACCATCAAGTGCGACGGATGACTGCTGCAATCGGCTTTCCGACATTACGTTTGATAAGGTATCAAATAGGAGAGTGGAAATTGGGAGCCCTGCAACCGGGTGAGTTTTACTTTATCGATAGAAAAATATAAATACAAAAAGCTTAACGATAGGTCAAACGATTAAGCAATGAGCCATCCCCTAATAGGCGAACCCATGGCCAGATGAACATTCCTGTCAATGCGCTACCTAAAGGCATGAGTAAATTATAATTAAATCCTAATAATCCATCAGTTAACGAAATAACAGCCTGATACAGCAAACAGAAAAATCCGATGAGACAAATTTGTTGCACCATTGAAAAAAACTGAAAGCGGCGTGATTTACCTGAAGCTATCCAGGTCACTAGTAATAAAGCAAAAGAATGCTCCCCTATAACTGTTGACAGCAAGACATCCAGCATGAGCCCCATGAGTAACAAAATGGCAAGATTAAATTTGCCAGGTAAATAATACTCAATATATAAAACCAGTAATAACATCCACGGGGGTCGAAAAGCAGTTACTAATTCGGGCATAGGTAATATGGATAAAACCAGGGCTCCTATAAACCCTATCCACAAACGAAGGTGAAGATTTTTCATCCAATAATCTCCCCTGCATTTAAACGTTCGTTTATTTGAGTAGTAAGTTGTTCCTGTTCGTAATCAGCCCATATTAATAGCACCAAACGATTACGATTCAGCAGAGCTATCGGGCTGACTATTACTTTTACAAAATCTTCTCCTGGTATACTGCTGACCTTTTCCACGCGCCCTACAGGATAGCCTTCTGGATAACGTCTCCCCAAACCTGAGGTAACTAAAACATCACCGGGATGAATAGATGAAGTTTTTGGTAAATTAATCAACGACAGCTGGTCAATACTATTCGTTCCAACAAGAATGGCACGCTCACCCGTCCTATTATTCCTGACCGGCACTGCACTTTTCGAGTCTGATATCAAAAGAACGGTGCTGGTCATTGGTCCTACATCAATTACCTGCCCCATTACCCCTTTGGCATCAAGTACTGGTTGACCACTATACACTCCATCACGAGTGCCTTTATTCAAAACTACTATTTGACGCGCGTTACTGGTATCAACAGCCAGGATTTGCGCTGCCATAACCTGCATATCGGCTTTTGTTGAGGTCAACAATAATTCTTTTAGTTGCGAATTTTCCTGTTGAATGACTAACAGTTTTTGTAATTCTGCTTCGAGCATTGTCTGTTGATACTTTAATCTAATATTCTCATCGATTAATGATTTTTTAGCACTGATTAAAGATTGAACCCACCCTACCACGCGTACAGGGTAGTCCACAGCATATTGTAATGGAGAGACAACTAAGGAAAATCCACTTCGCACACTACCTAAATAGCGATAGTGATAATCAGAAAACATTAAAAAAATAGATAAAATAAGAGCGAACACAAATCCAATGGAACTGTGGCCGCTTTTAATAAATAGTCTACTGTGTGTATTATTCTGTTGAGAGGAAATCACCGCCACGCAAATCCATGGTTTCTAAAGCTTTACCACCACCACGAGCAACACAGGTGAGTGGATCTTCAGCAATTAATACAGGTAATCCGGTCTCTTCCATAAGCAACGTATCAATGTTCTTCAACAAGGCTCCGCCACCGGTAAGAACCATACCACGCTCCGCTATATCGGCTGCCAATTCAGGAGGTGCTAATTCCAAAGCAGCTCTTACTGCCCCAACTATACCTGATAAAGGCTCTTGTAACGCTTCTAAAATTTCTGCACTGGTTAAAGTAAAACTCCGTGGAACACCTTCCGCAAGATTCCTGCCGCGCACTTCAATTTCAAATAAATCACGACTTGGAAAAGCAGAGCCAATTTCATGTTTAATTCGTTCCGCAGTCGTTTCACCGATCAAAGTACCGTAATTACGGCGAACGTATGAAACAATGGCGTCATCAAATTTATCACCACCAATACGGACGGACTGATGATAAACAATACCACTCAGGGAGATGATGGCAACTTCAGTAGTACCACCGCCAATATCAACGACCATAGAACCACTGGCTTCTTCAACCGGCATTCCAGATCCCAAAGCAGCAGCCATAGGCTCCTCAATCAGGAATACTTCGCGCGCACCCGCACCCATAGCCGACTCACGAATAGCACGACGCTCCACTTGAGTAGAACCACAAGGAACACATACCAGCACGCGAGGACTTGGTCTTAAAAATTTGTTTTCATGAACTTTGTGGATAAAATGCTGAAGCATTTTTTCGGTGACGAAGAAATCGGCAATCACACCATCTTTCATTGGCCTAATCGCATTAATATTACCAGGGGTTCGACCTAACATACGCTTGGCCTCAATTCCCACTGCAGCAACACGTTTTTGCCCCGATTCATTACGAAGAGCAACTACAGAAGGTTCATTAAGAACGATTCCCTTATCTCTTACATAAATCAATGTGTTAGCTGTGCCTAAATCGATTGATAAATCGTTAGAGAACACGCCCCTTAATTTTCTGAACATATGCTGCACTACCTCGTTCTTCTTTTTGTGTGCTACTTTATCCTATATTTGGATAAAAATCGACAGTTCAGCGAGAAGTATTTTTAAATAATTGGATAAAATTTGAGTGATTATTAAATGCTCTCTTTAATTAAATTATCCTTACTGTGTGATTAAGAATAATTATACTGAACCTGCCATGCCAAGCCTGGATTTAACAACTCAGTTTGGATTTCATAAATTTACAAATCTTTTCGTTATATCAATCATTCGAGAACGGATGCTTACATCACGAGTATTGTATGTAACAGTTCTGTTGCAAGCACCCATTGCCTTAATCCATTTACCTAACCTACTAGAAACACTTCTTTTAATTTCTCACGATTTGCTTCAATAAAATGATGTCCAAATCCCTTAATATCGCCAAGTTCCTCTATCGATTTAAATCCGTGATGACTGTTTCTATAGGCGATGATAGCCTCTGCCCGTTTTTTTCCGATACCTTTAAATGATCCCGTCAAAGCGGATAAATCTGCTTTATTTAAATCAATTTTATTAGTAACTGAAGGTTTTTCCAGGGGCTTTTTAGTTTTAGTTAAGGTATCAGCTTGTGCCGAGATGGATAAAACTAATAACGAGAGTAGTACTGCAATAAGTTTTGCTTTCATAAATTTCTCCTAATTGTTGGACTAAAACGGCTCGTTCCAGAGCCGCTGTGAGTATCCCAATAAAAAGAGAAACTGTCGATGATATTTTTAATTATTTTTGCTGTCCATACTTATAAAGAACGTAAGAAACACAGGCTGTTAATTTCTCAACCATATCCAGGTGTAAAAATTCATTAGGCCCATGGGCATTGGAATGAGGCCCTAAAACACCAGTTATCATAAATTGTGCTTGAGGAAATCGTTCTCCCAACATTCCCATAAAAGGGATAGTACCTCCTTCCCCCATGTAGGCTGCGGGTTTGTCGTAATAAGTCATTGAGGCTTCGTCAACGGCTTTGGTTAACCATTGGGATGATTCAGGGGCATTCCAACCTTTAGAACCATCATCAACCTGAAATGAGACCTTGGCGTTGTATAAAGGATTTGTAGTTAAAACTTTTTGCAAAACAGCTGCCGCATCCTGTGGATTGACCAAAGGCGGGATACGCATGGATAGTTTTAAGGAAGTGACGGGGCGCATCACATTACCTGCATCTGCAATGGGAGGAAAACCATCTGCACCAGTCACCGTTAACGCAGGGCGCCAGGTCCGATTTAATATGAGTTCGTGTCTTTCAATCGATACTGGTTCTACACCGTGATGCCAAGGAAATTCACTATAAACTTTATCCCCTAAAGCCTCTGCACACTGTATCGCCTGATTAATCCGTTCTTGAGGTATGTCACAAAATAATTCCGGCAACTTGATAGTACCTGAAAGATCATCCTCGATGCGGCTAATTAATTCCCTTGCAACTCTAAAACTGTCAGCAACGATTCCACTGGCATTCCCAGAATGGACCCCCTCGCTAATTAACTCTACACTTAATTCTCCAACCACATTTCCGCGTAACGAAGTGGTCATCCATAATTGATCATAATTCCCTGCCCCTGAATCCAGACAGATGACCAAAGACGGACTACCAATCCTGTCTTTTAATAATTCAATGTAATAAGGCAAATCATAACTACCACTCTCTTCACATGCCTCTATAATTAACACACAGCGAGGATAGGCAAGACCTTGCTGCTCTAAAGCACGAATTGCGGTTAAAGAAGCGTACGCCGAATAACCATCATCTGCTCCACCTCGTCCGTATAGTTTTCCGTCCTTTAAAACCGGCTCCCACGGGTGAAGATCTTCGTCCCAACCAGTCATTTCAGGTTGTTTGTCGAGATGACCATAGAGCAAAACCGTATCATTAGTATGCCCGGGTATTTCCATAAAAATTAAAGGAGTGCGGTTTTCCAGTCTTATAATTTCAAGCGTCATATCAGTAGGCGCATGATCCCTGCACCAGTTAGCAATATGAGTTACCGCTTGTTCCATATATCCATGTTCCTGCCATTGTGCATCAAAATGGGGGGACTTATTTGGTATTTTGATGTAATCAGACAGACTGGGAAGTATTTCGGTTCGCCATTCCTGGCAAATATAATCATACAGTTCTTGGGGATTGAACATGCGCTTGCTCCTTGATAATGGCTACTATACTGTTAGCGGCCGACTCTATCTTCAAATCTTTAATTTTTGCTTCAATAACATCCTTTTGATGGATAACAGTATTTAATGACTCTATTAGTGTTTGAGCATTTAAATCTTTGTCTTGAACCACAACGCTAATCCCCAGGTCTTTAAAATAACGCGCGTTCTGTATTTGATCACCTCGGCTGACTTGAGCAGAAAGTGGAATTAACAGGTGTGGTTTACCGAGAGCTAATATTTCATAAAGTGAATTGGCTCCGGCTCGAGAAATCACGACATCTGCAGCAGCAAATAAATCGCCTAGCTCATCGTTAACGTATTCAAACTGATGGTATCCTGAGATATTGCCCAATGTTGAATCGATCTTCCCTTTGCCACAAATATGGATCACCTGATATCGAACCAGCAGCTCTTGAAGCGCATTACGAATACTTGAATTTATTGATCCTGAACCTAAACTTCCTCCAATAACTAAAACACATGGCTTTTCGGAAGTGAACCCGCATAAAGCGAACCCTTTTGCTTTAGTACCACCAAATAACTGCTCACGAATTGGAGTACCGGTTACCTCTATCTTATCCTGATTTTTAAAATGTTTTTTTCCAGCTGCAAAGGTGAGGCATATCTTGTTTACAAAGGGAAAGGAGAGTTTATTGGCAAGGCCTGGGCTCATATCCGACTCATGAGCAACAATTGGAATACGATTTAACCATGCTCCTACCACTACAGGAAACGCTACGAACCCTCCTTTAGAGAAGACTACGTCTGGCTTTAATTTATAAAATAACCAGCTTGATTGAACAATTCCGCATAATATTTTTAAAGGATCAATAAAATTTTTAAAGCTGAAATAACGTCGTAACTTCCCGCTACTCACCGAATGAAAAGGAATTCCTAAAGGCGCAATCATCCCAAACTCAATACCCTCTGCTGAGCCTATATAATCAACTTCCCACCCATCCCTTTTAAACTCTTTAATCAAAGCAAGATTAGGAGTTACATGACCCGCAGTACCTCCACCAGTAAAAACTATGCGATTCATAATATTTCCCGAATTAAAAGACTTAAATCAATTGCTTTGATTGATTTGGTAATAGCTCCAACCGAAATAAAATCTACCCCGGTTTTGGCAATCTCGGCAATATTCTCGATGTTAACCCCCCCGGATGCTTCTAACTCACAATATTTTGGATGATTCATTTTAACGGCTTCAGCCAATAATACTGGATTAAAATTATCCAGCAATATTCGATCAGGGTGAGCATCAAGTGCATCACGTAATTCTTCTAATGTTTCCACCTCAATTTCAACCAGCAAATGTTTGGCAGTCTGACGGGCAAGATTAATTGCATGAGCCACAGAACCGCAGGCCTTGATATGATTTTCTTTTATTAAAAAGGCATCATAGAGCCCCATACGATGATTTACTCCACCCCCACATCGCACCGCATATTTTTGAGCACGTCGCAAACCGGGCAAGGTTTTACGAGTATCGAGCAAACGAGTCTGGGTTCCTTTTAATTTTTGTACGTAATGATAAGTCTGCGTTGCAGTAGCCGAGAGGGTTTGTAAAAAATTTAAGGCAGTGCGTTCTGCGGTCAGAATACTACTGGCAGTTCCGTGTAAAATACACAGACTTTGAGGAGATGTAAGCCAGTCACCTTCTTTAACCTGCCATTCAATTTCAATTTTATTATCAATCTGGGCAAACACTTCATTAACCCATGGCTGTCCGCAACACAACATGGGCTCACGAGAAATAATTTCAGCTTCAACAACCAACTGAGGTGATAATAAAGCGGCAGTTACATCACCGTTACCAACATCTTCAAATAATGCATGTTTTACATCAGATACGATCTGTGATGGCTCAATATTCATGTGTTAATTTCCTTTTATTTCGACTGGCATACCGCGCCTTTAACAAAGGAGGGGCTATAAAGGTGGTTATTATTACCATTAAAACAATTGCTGAAAATAAATCATCGGATATAACGC
Source organism: Legionella sp. (assembly GCA_030694525.1). Lineage (GTDB taxonomy): Bacteria > Pseudomonadota > Gammaproteobacteria > Legionellales > Legionellaceae > Legionella. The sequence goes on from JAUXYG010000102.1 coordinate 13,304, forward strand.
CCAAAGTACGGCCGATGGATGCAAATACCAATCCAACTTCTCCCCTGGGAAGCATTCCTATCCCAATCAATAAACGATCATCTCTGGGATTTGCTCCAAGGCCGCTAATCAATTTACCCAATATAGCCGCAACGATTAAGCCGCTGGCCAAAATCAGAACATTCCAATGAAAAAAAGTTTCAAGCTTTACCTGAATTCCGATTACCATAAAAAACATAGGAGCTAAAATAGATTCCAGAGGAGATATCAAATGTCGGATACTACGTGCTTCAGTCAAGTAAGGCTCTGCTTTTGATTTGAAATAACCATCATGAAGAATTACCCCAGCCGCGAAAGCACCGATTATTGCAGCGAGCTGCACAAAAGAAGCGAGCCATGCAAGTACCATTACAAATAAAAATGAAATAAACAGTTTTGATTCCCAAGGCTCGAGGAAACGAAAAAAGTAAATCGCTTGACGTAAAATATAAGGACCTAAAAATAAAGCACCTGCAAAAAAGAGTATTGATGAAATAATAATACGCACAACCATCAGGACATCTACAGCACCACTGGTTACCACACTGCTAACAACAGCTAAAAGAATTAAACCCAAAATATCGTCTAACATTGCAGCGCCTAAAATCGTCCGTGCCTCGCGAGTTCGCAGTTTATTCATTTCAGCCAAAACCCTGGCGGTAATTCCGATACTTGTTGCACTTAAGGTTGCGGCGATGAATAAGTCGGCATGGTATGATTCACGTGGCATTAAAAAATACGCAACACCAAATCCCAGAATCATAGGTGCAATTACCCCGATGAGAGCAACAAAAACAGATGCACGTCCGGTATTTTTTAATTCTTCTACCGAGCTCTCTAACCCCACCATGAAAAGAAGAAAAATTACCCCATATCTGGAAAAAATATCAACTATATAAGCAATTTTAAGATACTCTGTTCCTTGTGGACCACTTAAAGCCTGAACGACCTGATCCGCATACAACGGGTTAGGAATAGCTGAGGTGACCGCAAGGCTTAATGAATCACCACTTAATAATTCTTTCATAATGGTAAAAATGGAAGAACCTTCTCGCAGTAGAACCGCAAGGGGTGATCCCAAAAAATAACACAGATTTCCTACTAATACGCCCATTAATAATTCACCCATGACACCGGGCTGATTAAAACGTCTCGCAATATAACGGCCAATAATGGCAAAGAAAAAAATAAAAGTAACACCGAGAATGACGGAGGCTATAGGATCAGAATGATCTACAACATCCGATGCATGAGCAATAACCGGATGCATAGCAAAAACTAATAGCCACCATTTTGAAAAACGCACGAATTCAGCCACATGCCGCAACATTAATGTTTCGCCAGGAACAAACAGGTTTCTAATACTGAATCAGGATTTAACGACACACTATCTATCCCTTCATTCATGAGCCATTGAGCAAAATCCTGATGATCCGAAGGACCCTGACCACAAATACCTATGTATTTACCCGCCTTTTTACAAGCAATAATAGCCATATGTAACAAAGCTTTAACAGCATCATTTCTCTCATCAAATTGAGCGGCCACTAAACCAGAATCTCTATCCAGGCCTAATGTTAATTGAGTCAAATCATTAGAACCTATCGAAAACCCGTCAAAATACTCCAGGAAGTCATCTGCTAATAATGCATTGGAAGGCAATTCACACATCATAATGACGCGCAAGCCATGCTTTCCTCGCTCAAGCCCTTGCTCCTTTAGTACATCAATTACATTGCTTGCTTCAGAAACTGTACGTACAAAAGGAATCATGACTTCAACATTAGTTAATCCCATATCCTCACGAACTCGTTTAACAGCAATACATTCAAGCGCAAAACAATCAGCAAATGAAGGAGATACATAGCGAGATGCCCCTCTAAACCCTAACATCGGATTTTCCTCATGAGGTTCGTATAACGTTCCTCCGGCAAGGTTAGCGTACTCATTCGATTTAAAATCAGATAAGCGGACAATTACAGGTTTTGGATAAAACGCCGCCGCAATTGTTGCAATCCCCTCTTTTAATCGCTCAATATAAAATTCAACGGGTGAATCATAAGCAGCAGTTTTCTCACTGATTAATTTTCTTAAATCCTTATCCTTAAGAGTATCGAATTCGAGCAACGCCTTTGGGTGAATACCGATAGTATTCGAAATCAAAAACTCAAGTCGTGCCAATCCCACGCCAGAATTAGGAATGGATTGAAAAGCAAAAGCGCGCTCAGGATTACCTACATTAAGCATCACCTTTAACGGTAATTCCGGCATGGTTTCAACATCCAGGTAAGCGCGCTCAAAAGGTAATATCCCTTCATAAACAAAACCTGAATCTCCTTCAGCACAACTTACGGTTACATCATCCCCGTCATGAATGGTTTTAGTGGCATCACCGCAACCAACTACTGCTGGTATACCTAATTCCCGAGCTATAATCGCTGCATGACAGGTACGACCGCCACGGTTGGTGACAATTGCTGATGCGCGTTTCATAACGGGCTCCCAATCAGGGTCAGTCATGTCGGAAATGAGTACATCACCGGTCTGAACTTTGTCCATTTCACTAATGTCTTTGATTATTTTGGCCTTACCCTGCCCTATCCTCTGTCCTATACTTCTTCCCTCAGCTAAAACTGTACCTTTTTGCTTCAGGGTATATCTCTCCAGTACCTGTTTGTTGTCTCGACTTTTGACTGTTTCTGGTCGAGCCTGGAGAATATATAAGGCTCCATCTACTCCATCTTTTGCCCATTCAATATCCATGGGACGACCATAATGCTTTTCAATAGTAAGGGCATGCTGCGCTAACTGAGCTACTTCGAGTGGATTTAAGGAAAATAACAATCTGTCAGAGTGTGCCACTTCAACTGTTTTCACCCGCTCATCATGAGCGGGATCATCGCAATAAACCATTTTCAGTGCTTTACCACCCAGATTTCTGCGTATTATTGCGGGTTTTCCGGCACGAAGTCCTGGCTTATGCACATAAAATTCGTCTGGATTTACCGCACCCTGTACGACCATTTCACCTAATCCATAAGATGACGTGATAAATACCACATCTTCGAACCCTGACTCAGTATCCATGGTAAACATCACACCACTTACAGCCAGGTCACTTCGGATCATTTGCTGAATACCAGCAGATAGAGCGACTTCATGATGATCAAAATTATGATGCACTCTATAGGCAATAGCCCTGTCATTATAAAGTGAAGCAAATACCTGTTTAATAGATACCAATACTGAATCGATGCCCTTTATATTCAAAAAAGTTTCCTGTTGACCGGCAAAAGAAGCATCAGGTAAATCTTCGGCAGTGGCTGAAGAACGTACAGCAACACTGAAATTCTCATGGCCAATTTGCTTTGAGAGTCGCTCATACCCCATTTTTACCGCTTCTTCAAAAGCAGGAGTAAACGGAGTATTAATGATCAGCTCCCGAATTTCTTTGCCAACGGCAGCCAATTGACGTACATCATCTACGTCCAATGAAGTTAATCGGGCATGAATTTTTTTATCAAGCCCATTTTGTGCCAGAAACTCTTTAAATGAATCTGCAGTTGTCGCAAAGCCTCCTGGAACAGCCACTCCTAAAGAAGCCAGGTGAGTTATCATCTCCCCAAGCGATGCATTTTTTCCACCTACCTGTTCCAGATCCTGCATGCCAATGTGTGCTAAATCAACAGTGTGTTTCATGCCTGCCATAACTACCCCAAATCCGTAAAATGATTGCCATTCTACTTAAAATGTCCGCTTATGGGAATGATACCAGTCAGGTGTTTTTAATTGGGAACTTTTCAAATAAAAAACATTTAAATATTAAATAAATGGACTATACTGCTAAAGGTTTAACAACATAACTGAAAAGGAACTATCTATGAAAGGATTTAAAAAATTGGCAGCAGTTTTAGCTGCTTCGTTAGTCTGGGTATCTTCTTATGCTGCTGATATGACAATTGTCGATGTAGCATCGGGTAATCCTGAGTTTTCAACTCTGGTCTCATTGCTCAAAAAAGCTGATTTAGTTAGCACATTACAAGGTAGCGGACCATTTACTGTATTTGCACCAACAAATGCAGCATTTGAAGCAATTCCAAAAGATAAACTGGATGCACTGGCTGCTGATCCTGAAAAATTAAAAGCAGTGTTACTTTATCATGTGGTAAGTGGTAATGTTCCTTCCAGTAAAATACAACCAGGTTCAGTTAATACTGTTGAAGGTCAAGCTATAAACGTTACAACTCGTGATGGCAAAGTATACGTCAATGATATTGAAGTGGTTAAAGCTGATGTTGACGCATCTAACGGCGTTATTCATGTAATTAACGGCGTTTTATTACCACCTCAAAAGTAGTTTCAGTCAGTGGTTGGCAACGCGCCAACCACGTTAAACTCCAGTTATTCACTAAAAACAATTTCCCCTCTGGTATTTATATCTGATGATTCGTGGCTAAGAGTAAGAGATTGCGCAAAATCTTTGTGAAAATTTTGTTCTCCAATTAACTGAATCACTCCCGCTTTACGTAATTTTTTTTCTACTAATGAATTAGCACCGCTAATCATTACCCGAATATTACGCTGATGTAACTTCGTGATTGCCCGGCGTAATGTTTGAATTCCGGTGAAATCTATAAATGGAACCCATCGCAATCGAATTATCAATATGGCTGGGTCGGTATGCGTTAAAGCCAAAGCACGCTCGAATATTTCTATCGCGCCAAAAAAGAAGGGACCATCTACAGTGTAAACCAGTACATTACGAGTTACAGCAGTAATTTTTTGAACTTTTAATTCCTCGGATAATTCTTCAGGACTCATTTGGTGTACAGCTACTGAAGAGGCCATTCGCCGTAAAAAGTGAAGAATGGCGATAATTACGCCTACATTTACCGCCATGACCAAATCAACAAAAACCGTTAGAAAAAAAGTGACCAGCAGCACGATAATATCAGAGATGGGTGCGGTCTTAAGGAGCAGCATAAAGTGTTTGACTTCGCTCATATTCCAGGCGACTACAAATAAAATAGCAGCTAAAGAGGCCAAAGGAACATTAACCGCCAAAGGGGCAAGACATAAAATAATCAGGACCAAAGTAACTGAGTGGATTATTCCAGATAATGGACTATTACCCCCATTTCGAACATTTGTCGCTGTTCGAGCGATGGCACCAGTGGCAGCAAATCCACCAAAAAGAGGAGTGAGTATATTGGCCAATCCCTGCCCGATTAATTCCTGATTCGAATCATGCGCAGTGTCCGTCATACCATCGGCTACAACTGCCGATAACAGTGACTCAATAGCACCTAACATAGCAATCGTAAAAGCGGGGCCGAGCAACTCTGTTATTTGCTCCATAGTGAATGACGGCAAAGAAAACTCAGGTAAACCCTGTGGAATCCCGCCAAACGCACTTCCAATCGTTGCGATCCCCTGAAAATGGAACACAGATTGCAATAAGGTTGCTGATACTAAAGCAACCAAGGGACCAGGAACTCGTTTCAAACCAGGAACTCTATTAGAATAAATCACAGTAAATAATGAACCCAGGGCAAGTAAGGTAATGGATAGATTAAGTTGCGGGAATGATTGAATCAGATGCACTAATTTTTCATGAAAATGACCGCTGGTGGAAGCGGGTAACCCAAAGAAATACTGCCACTGCCCCACCCATATAACTAGAGCAATTCCTGTAGTAAAGCCGACAATCACTGGCATAGGTATAAATTTTATGATACCTCCCAGGCGAGCAAGGCCAAAAAACAGTAACATAAAGCCCGCCATTAACGTGGCAAGCTGAAGCCCCGATATTCCATATTTGGCAGTGATTCCCGACAATACCACGATAAAGGCTCCTGTGGGGCCTGCAATTTGGAAACGACTGCCTCCAAATAGTGCAACAATAATTCCTGCGATTATGGCAGTATAAAGTCCTTGCTCCGGTTTAACGCCTGATGCTATTGCAAAAGCCATAGCCAGTGGCAGGGCCACCACACCAACAATAACTCCCGAAACCAAATTCGTAAGCCAGTATTTTTTTTGAAACAAACCTGCCTGATAGGAGTCAATGATAGTTTTCATAATTAGATGGACCTTAAATAGTTTACTTTTGCCTATATTAAACCCAGGGAGAGTAATATTATATTAATTTCGTTATAAAATTTCTCACTTTAATTCACATCTTGGCTCGCATCTAATATCATATATACTTTACTACTCGGATTAGCTCTCTTATGACACTTACTGCTTTAAGCGCCATCTCCCCCATAGACGGTCGTTATTTACATAAAACCAGAACGTTAAGCCAATATTTCAGTGAGTTTGCCCTTACCTACTATCGGCTCATGGTAGAAATTCGTTGGCTTGAATCTCTGGCTGCTAATGAAGCGATTCCTGAGGTTCCAAAACTGGATGCGGACTCGAAAAAATTTCTTGCCGATTTAATCACCAATTTTGACGAAGCAGAAGCAGAAAAAATCAAAGAATTTGAAAGACAAACCAATCATGACGTCAAGGCTATCGAGTATTATCTTAAAGATAAATTTCAATCCGAAAATAATTTGAAAGAGGTAGTGGGATTTATTCACTTTGCTTGTACGTCAGAAGACATTAATAACGTGGCATACGCATTAATGGTCAAACAGGCTATTGCTCAGGTTATTCAACCAACCCTAGCGGAAATAATGGGCGGCATCACGTTGCTGGGCAAACAACATTGCGAGATCCCCATGCTTTCAAGAACTCACGGCCAGCCTGCTACCCCTACTACTATTGGTAAAGAACTCGTTAATTTTGTAGCACGACTAAAAAGGCCTCAGCAACAATTGGCAGAAGTGTTAATTCCAGCAAAATTCAATGGTGCGGTTGGCAATTACAACGCTCATATCATAGCTTATCCCGAAGTGGATTGGCGAAAGCACTGTGCCAACTTCGTCACCTCGCTCGGATTATCTTTCAATCCTTATACGACTCAAATTGAGCCTCATGATGGCATTGCTGAAGTGTCGCAAATCATGGTAAGGATTAACAATATCCTTCTGGATTATACGCAGGATATCTGGAGTTATATTTCTCTGGGGTACTTCAAGCAAAAAACGGTAGATGCCGAAGTAGGCTCTTCCACTATGCCTCACAAAGTTAATCCTATTGATTTTGAGAATGCTGAAGGAAATCTGGGAATGGCTAATGCTTTATTTATTCATTTTGCCAACAAACTGACCCATTCTCGTCTTCAGCGTGATTTATCAGACTCAACGGTATTACGTAATATAGGTGTAGCCTTTTCCTATAGTCTGATTGCGTATCTTTCTATCAGTAAAGGTAATGACAAACTTCAGATTAATAAACGCGCCCTGGAGGCTGATTTAAAAGAAAATTGGGAAGTGCTTGCCGAAGCAGTGCAAACCGTCATGCGTCGTTATAACGTGCCAGATGCTTATGAACAATTAAAGGCATTGACTCGAGGACAAGGCATTGATGGTACAAGCTTAAAACAATTTATAAATAATTTATCCATACCAGAAGAAGCGAAGCGTCAATTAACGGACCTTACTCCAGAAACTTATACCGGATTAGCGACCCAATTGGTCAAGGCCTTCTCATGAGTAACATACTCTCCCAACAAGGACATGCCCTTCATTTCGATGTACTGGTAATCGGCACGGGGCTGGCGGGTTTGCATTATTGTTTGCAGTTACTCGATATTCAGCCTCGTATCAAAATCGCCTTAATCAGTAAAGATGAGTCCATGGAATGCAACAGTCGTTATGCTCAAGGTGGCATTGCTGCCGCATTTTCATCAGAGGATTCTGTAGAGTCTCATGTGGCCGATACACTCCTTGCGGGAGATGGGTTATGTTTTGAACCCGCTGTTGAATTTATTGTTCGTCAAGGTCCTGAGATAATTAAACAATTGGAACAATATACCGTTCAATTCAAACGTGATAACCACGGTAGTTTCAATCTTGCAAAGGAAGGTGGGCACTCCCATCGGCGAATTTTTAATTGTGGTGATCAAACTGGTTTAACAGTTACCCAAACTCTGAATCAATTGGCAAGACAGCACCCACAAATTACTTTTTTTGAAAACCATACAGCAGTAAACCTCATCAGTCATTATCACCCCCACCGAACGGATAATCAGGGTGAAGTATTGGGAGCGTATATTCTCGACTGCCAACACAATCGTATCCACACCTTTTTAGCTAATTGCGTTATTCTTGCAACAGGTGGTGCAGGAAAAACGTACCGATATACGACCAACCCCATGGTTGCGACAGGTGATGGGGTGGCTATGGCCTATCGCGCAGGTGCACGGGTGGGAAATATGGAATTTTACCAATTCCACCCTACTCTGCTGCATCATCACTCACTGAATAATTTTTTAATTTCAGAAGCAGTACGTGGTGAAGGAGCACTGCTCAAAAATCCCGATACGGGTGAACGATTCATGAAACGTTATGCACCTGATCAACTAGAACTTGCTACACGTGATGTGGTAGCTCGCGCAATTTTCAATGAAATTGAAAACAGTCAGACGCCTTATGTACACCTTGATATTACCCATCAGAGCAAAAGCTTTCTTCAAAAAAGATTTCCCCAAATCTATGCAACCTTGGCTTCCATTAATATCGATATGAGCCAGGATATGATCCCTGTGGTACCTGCCGCCCATTATCAGTGTGGTGGCATACTCACCGATGTTGACGGCAGAACGGATCTCAAAAGATTATATGCTATTGGTGAGGTAGCATTTACCGGATTACATGGAGCGAACCGCCTTGCCAGTAACTCATTACTGGAAGCATTAGTTATGGGATCTAATGCGGCCCGATGTACTTTAAAGGATATAGCGACCCCCATTAAATCTATGGACAATATTCCTAACTGGAGTTCGCCTGGTGAAGTCAATGCCCGACGCGCCAGTCAAATTAATGCTCAATGGCGCGGTTTACGAGGTGAGATGACTTCATACGCCGGTATTGTTCGCACCGAAGCAGGCCTGCAAGATCTACTACAATTAATAACAAAGCGCAAAAAAATTATTGAAGAGTATTATTGGAAACATTGCATCACCCGAGACTTTATCGAGCTTAGAAATATTATTCTTAATGCTGAGCTGATTGTTCGAGCGGCTTTATCCAGAAGAGAATCACGTGGTGGTCATTACCGTGAGGATTTTCCACAAAAGAATGCTCATGCTGAAGAAAGTATTGCTAAACTTGGCCCTGTGGATAATTCCCTGGGTTAATTTTTGTTCTGCACTCCCATTTTATTTGAGGTACACCTGATGTTTAAACAGTCCACTATATACCAACCAGAATCTACTCTAATGCATATTCGTAATGACATGAGCATCTGTCAAAGTGATTATCCTCTAGACTGGTATCAGGAAGATTTTATTCCTTACGCTGAAGAATATCAGGCACTGCCAGATCGCAAGCTTACAACGGTTGTTGAATGGATGAGACCCTATATCAGTAAAGCACAAAATCATTTTGGCGATAAACTATTATTACTGGCACATTATTACATGGGTGGGGACATTGTCCGTTTGATTGAACAGTTTGGTGGTAAAATTGGCGATTCGTATCAGCTCGCTTTGATGGCAGCTGACCATCCTGAAAAGTCAGTAATCATCGAATCTGCCGTACATTTCATGGCTGAGTCTATAAGTATTTTGGCCAATAATGATCAGCAGGTTTACATAACCAACCCGAAATCAGGATGTACTATGGAGATGCTCGCTAAGGATTTTATGGTTGAGCCTGCCTTCATTGATTTGAATGAGCGATACGGTGCAGAACACATCCTGCCCGTTTGTTATATGAATACTTCGGGGCGAGTAAAAGCGATGACCGGCGCGCAAGGTGGCGCGGTATGCACAAGTTCTAATGTGAAAAAAATAGTACAGTGGGCGCAAAAACAAAAGAAAAAAATTCTGTTTATCCCCGATCAACACATGGGTGAAAATGTGGCTTATTGGTTAGGAATTAAAAATCTTGCTTATTGGCCCGGTGGAACTGCTGGAGCTCAATACTCCTTACCGGCGCAGGATAGCAAGACTCTGGAGCAATTTGATCAGGCAGAAATGATTCTTTTTGCCAGCCAATGTGCTGTTCATACCCACTACCAACCCGAGATGTGTGACTACTGGCAGAGCAAAGGGTATACCACAATTGTTCATCCTGAGTGTCGCAACGAAGTGATTCGTGTAGCGCAACATGCTGGGTCAACTGCTTTTATTTGGGATTATGTGGTCCATGATCGGGCCGGAACCAAACAGTATGCCATTGGCACCGAAAACCATATGGTGGAAAATCTCAAGCAGTATTGTAAAGGTATTGGGATCGATGTGGTAAACCTTGCTGAAGCGCCAAAAAAAGATAATGAAAAAGGGGTTGGCTGTGGCTGCGCCACCATGTCTCGCAATGATCCCCCCCATTTGGTGGCTCTGCTTGATTTGCTCCGACAAGGTAAAACCATGTCATATAATGAAGTTAAGGCGGGTGATGTGGTGAATGAATTTACCGGCATTAGAAACAGACTTCCGGTAAATGATCAGCAATGGGTCATTGATAATGCCAAGAAATCATTACAAATGATGATAAATATTACTGAAGATCGTATTTAACTGGAAGGACTCGCAGATTGCCCCGGGTTAGCAGCACCTAATCCAGAAGAAGCTTGCAGTTCGGGCAGGTTTTTAATCTGATTTAAAGTTTCTGCGGCCAGAGGGTATCGGGACTCAAAATGTTTTGCATAAATTAAAACATCTTCGGGAGTTTTTAATTTAAGTTTTATTTCTGTCATTAGAGCATCTAAAAAGTCATCCTTAGCCACAATCTGTTGTCGTGCAGGACGTGGAAGATCACATACATGAGGTTGAAGTGCCTCTTTCATCTTCCACAGTTTTCCCAATATCATTCGTTTAAATTGATCTAAAGGTTGCATCACTTCATCACTGGAATTTTTTTTGGAGGAGAAAAATATCATCATATCACCTTAATAAATTTTAAACTGAAATTTCCCCACCTCAATTAGTTTTCATTATTATTTTTTATGCATTCTATTTTGTTGATAAAAGTATAGTTTGGGGTTGTAAATAATACAAACCAAAAAGAGCAAAAAATGACAATTATTGAACAGAAATTAATCGTCAGGATTTAATACTTCAAATTGACATTGAATTAACCCTTGGGAACACACAAATCCACCTATAGTATCAATCCACATCGACTCCGTTCGCGCTGGAATTTTAGTGAGCACCGGCCACCAGATAGAATACTCACCCAGTGAATTTCGGTACGTGCAAGTTACTCCCTTCCCATAAATGGCAACCAGGATATTGGCACGTATGAAACGCGTATTTTCCTCTCCTTGAGGGGGATTGGGAGAGTACGGGTTTTCTATCCATGGTGAAGGAGGAACCCCCCATTTTAATGAGGTGGTTTCTGGATCCGGACAATTAGTCGCCATAGCAAAAGTAGCCGCCTGTAACAAAACCAGCCCACCAATAAGAGTCTTATAGTTAACCATTTCTAAACCTCTAGTTAATTAATTTTTTTCCAGTCGCGTAACCAATAACTGATCAATTTTAAAATTATCTATATCCACTACTTCAAATTTATAACCTCCGTGGAGAGTAAAATCCGTCCGCTTGGGTACCTTACGCAAAGCATACATCATAAAGCCGGCAATAGTTTCATAGTTTTCATCTTCAGGAAATGAATCAATTCCCAAAACCTGCATCACATCTCCAATCGTTGTAATACCATCCACCAGCCATGAACCATCTTCCCGTTGAACAATTTGTTCTTCAATTTGCGGACTGACCATATCCCCCATCAAAGTTCCTGTAACATCATTAAGGGTAATTAATCCTACCACCAAAGCATATTCATTAAGGATAAGCGCAAAGTCTTCCCTGCTTGATTTAAAATGAGCCAGAATTTCAGAAAGAGTGAGTGTTTCAGGCAGAATAAGTACATTTCGCAGCAAACTATCTGTGCGAGGTGAATAAGTTTCGCCATTTAAGACCTGACTCAAAATATCTTTAGAATCTACATAACCGACTACCTGATCAATATTACCAATACAAAGCGGGTATTTGGCATGCGGATTGCTCGTGATTTTAGCTTTAATAATCTCGGCACTGTCTTGCCGATCTATCCAGACAATATTCTCGCGCGCGGTCATCGTAGAAGGAGCAGTACGTAATTCAAGCTCCAGTAAATTTTCAATTACCTGTTGCTCCGCTTTGTCGAGAACACCTGCCTGAGTTCCTGCATGAGCCAAAGCAACGATATCCTCCAGAGTAACTTCATCTACCCGTGCTGCTGGTAGATGAAACAGCAGGAAAAACAAATTAGCCAATCCGTTAAATATCCAGATAAAGGGTTTCAGTAATTGCACACTGCGCTTTATTGGCTTGACAACATGCACCGCAATTTTTTCAGGAAGTACCATACCAATTCGTTTTGGAATCAGATCAGCAAATAAAATAAACAATGAGGTTACTAGTAAAAATGATAACAACACTCCTAAAAATTTAGCGCTAGGAGGGTCTATAAAGGGAAGAAGCAGGCTGGTAATAGGACTTGCAAAGGCACCTTCCCCGATGACCCCTGCTAGTATGGCAACGGTGTTAAGTCCTATTTGGACTGCAGTGAAGAAAATGCCTGGATGAGCTTGCAAATCCAAAACCAAAGCAGCGCGACTTTCTCCCTCATTAAGAAGTTGCTCGAGTTTTAATTTACGAGCTGATGCCAAGGCAATTTCCGAAATTGAAAAGAATCCACTGATGAGAATCAATAAAAAAATCAACAGGGCACTTTGAACAAGACTCATTATTCCTCCAATACTACCATTTCCTTTATTTTAAATCAGATTGAGAAATGTACCTAAGTTATATTAATAATAATTCATGAAACCCATTGTTTGAATTAATTTCTTTGTTATAATGGCCGCGTGTGCCGGGGTGGCGGAATTGGTAGACGCGCCGGATTCAAAATCCGGTGATGGTGACATCGTGTCGGTTCGAGTCCGACCCTCGGTACCATTGAGAACTTTGTTAACAGTTCTCAATGGTTCACAACAGTACACAATTCTTGTTTCTAGTTGAAAACAAAAACTTTCTCTTATCAAAAATTTGATCCCCTTCCAAATCCTGCGTCACTGTACATAACCTCTTAGTTAAATCAATTTAACTGTAGGTTGGGTCATTTGACCCAACATTCAATATTCCCACAATCAGCGAGATAGCTTGTTGGGTCAAAATGACCCAACCTTGTGTCTTGGAAATATGATTTAATTGAGTCTTATTATCGTCGTACGATAGTAAAAAAGTGAAGCGGCAGATCGTCCCAACCGTGGGTTACGAACCCGTAAAGTAGCGTGATCGCCGCTTCATTCCCTTAAACAAACTCGAACAGTTGCCTGGGACCACAGATCCCGTACCTACAAGGCAGAGTCATTAAAGGACTTCTATTATCATGTTTCAAGAAGAAAAAATCTACATTGGTATTGA
>JAUXYG010000025.1 GCA_030694525.1 Legionella sp.
TTTCCCAGTTAGCTTTGCGACACATAATTATTTTGGTATCAATGCATTTGCGTTCACAAACTCGCAAGGCGAGAAACATTATGTGCGCTATCAAATTGTACCTATGAATGGTCAAGAACTTCTGAGTGCTGATGATGTTGCAAAAGCAAAGCCAAATTATCTATTTGAAGAACTGCCACAACGGCTCAAAAAAGGTGCAGCCAAATTTCGCCTACTTGCACAAGTGGCAACAAAGGACGATGTTGTTAATGATCCTACGGTAGTTTGGCCAAATGATAGAAAACTCGTAGAGCTTGGCGTCATTATTTTAGAGGCGCCAGTTGCTGATAACGCTGCTGCTGAAAAGGCGTTAGCTTTTAATCCACTCATTTTATTAGATGGTATTGCACCTAGTGAAGACCCAGTATTACTTGCCAGACCTGGCGCTTATGCTGTTAGTGTTGGTCGCAAGCTAACGCCATAATTTACCAATGTTAAACATGCGTATTTTCTAGCTGCAGATATTAATTTAGATTATTCATCATCATTAAGAATATTATTGAAGCCGTTCAATCGCTGTCACTAACTGTTTGAGCATATGTGATGCACCCAATCGAGTGATTTAGTGCACTATTAATCTTTATTCTATGGATTAAAGTAGCCAAAAGTAGCATCATGTAAAAAATAAAAAATCACATAAACTAATACAAACAGTATGTGATTAATAAAAGTAAAAGATCGGCTGGGGGAGTGTATATGCGCCGTGATCTTAGAGGTCTCAGGCTTATAAGTTACGTAAAATCCAAGCAAATTCTATTGTTTGGTAGCGTTCCCTTATTTTTAGGGCTTTTAGCACTCGCTGGTTGGATATTCTCGCGGCCAAACTTAGCAAGTATTATTCCGCACACCCAGCATATGGTGATTTCAACGGCACTATCGTTTACGTTGGCTGGCGCATCACTGATTTTTCTTTATTTCCATTCAAACCACACTCTTAAAATTACCAGATTAGCTGGATGCATTCTTGTTATAGTGGGTTCGATTGTTCTGATTGAATCTTACTTAGATTACTCCTGGATTGACTTCAACCATCTACACTCTTCAAGCTCAGCTGATGCTCCGCTACACGCCGGGCGGATGGCGCCTAATACTGCTATTTGCTTTATATTGCTTGGTGGCTTATTTGTGCTCACAAGCGCTTATCAACATACTGCACTAACAATGATTTACCAGAGTGTTTATTTAATACTGATCTTAATGAGTTTGTTGGGCATTGCCAGTTATGTTGTCAATCTTGAGTTTATATACAGCTTTTATGAAAATAATCGCATGTCCTTACCAACGGCTATTGCTATGTTTTTTGCAGGTCTTGGAATAGCGACTGTCAGGCAACGCATTCGGCTGTTAAATGATAAATCTTCTATTGAAGCAAACAGTATATACAGTGCAAGTAGTTTGATGATGTTTACCATCGTGCTTACTGTGGCAGTGTTTTCGTTTGCCCTCTCACAGAATCGTGTAGAGCAAACAATGAAAGAGCAAATGACGGAGATTTCAATAGATAGAAGATCTTATTTTGCCAGTATGATCAAAATGAAAACTGATATAGCCAAAGTGAATGCTGATCGACCTTTATTTATTCAGAACCTTCTTCAAAACGATAAGCTAAGTGACAGTGCAAACAAAGGTATTATCACAGAAATGATGGGTAACTATTTGAGAGAAGGGTTTTCTGGGCTAGCACTAGAAGATCATAACGGTAAGGTCATTACAGAGGTAGGGGAGTTCACAAAAAAACCTGATTTGCGCTTACCAATTAATCATCCGTTTTTTTCTGAATTACTATGGAAAAATGGCTATATTCTTCTCAACCGAATCCCCATGCATAATTCAGAGGGTACGACGATTGCCTATATGCGCTCGGAGCAATTACTGACTGAGTTAACGCAATTTCATCAAAATGCGTTACATCGCGGCGAAACCTCTGATATGGTCGTTTGTGGCTTAAAGAATGGCTATCAGAATTGTTTTCCATTCAGATGGAGTCCTCAGCCTAAGATTTTATATGGTTATTTAGATGGTAAGCCCCTTCCACTTACTAGAGCAGTGAAGGGGGAGGTTGATACTTCAGTGACGAGGGACTATAGACGCCAGAGAGTCATGGCTGCCATAGGCCCAATTGGCACAACAGGCTTGGGGATGGCCACTAAGATAGATATGCGTGAGCAGTATGCGCCCATCAGACAGCAGTTTATCTCAGCAATACCGTTCTTTTTACTTCTGATACTGATGAGTATTATACTGATGTGGTTCAAGTTGAATCCGATAGTGAATGCGCTTAATGCCTCTAAAATCAAGCTAAGCCACCTTGCTAATCACGATCCCCTGACGACTTTGCCTAATCGCCTTTTATTTAATGATCGACTAGAAACGGCTATTTTGCGCGCCAATCGTGCTTCTGGATTTTTAGCGTTAATGTATGTCGATGTCGACCACTTCAAAAACATCAATGACAGTTTTGGTCATAAAGCAGGTGATGAACTGTTACAGTGGTTTGCCTTGCAATTAAAAGATGCTGTTCGAGAAACAGACACGGTTGCACGACTTGGCGGTGATGAGTTTAGTATCATTTTGGAAAGCCTAAGCAATATACAAGATGCTCAGCGCCTTGCTGAGAGTATCATCGAGTCAATTAGTTCGAAAACACCTCCTTTGCAAAATAATCAGATCCCTAAGATTACCTCCAGTATTGGCGTTGCAATTTATCGAGAGAATATGGTGGCACAAGACTTATTAAATCAAGCCGATGTCGCTTTATACAAAGCTAAGCAGGCTGGTCGAAACACTTATCGTTTTAATGATCTGTCATGATAGGCAACGCTATACGTTGAGTACATATACTCAACGTCATTATCTTTCAGACAAATTAACCAGTTTTTGAAAGTCAGTATTGCGAATACAGCGTAAATCGGAACAAAGCTTCCGTTTAGATTATCTTTTAAGATTTCACCATTCGCCAAAAATGACAGTCAATTTTGAGGCAGATAAGTCAGGTGGTAATATCTTCTAACGATACATCTTGACCTTAATCTATGACCATTGGAGCTTAGCAACTGCACAAATTATGCAGATTAAAAGCACACAATATTTTGTTAATAGTTTGCATAAGCCGCAACAGCAGCTCGATGCATTTCAGCAAGTTGGCTTATCAAGTGCTGAAGCAAAAGTCAGGCTGAAGCATGATGGCGCAAACGAACTACCTGTGTCTGGTACGCGAAACTTGTGGGACATCTCATGGGATGTGGTACGAGAGCCAATGTTTCTGTTATTGGTGGCAGCTGGTTGCATTTATTTATTACTCGGGGATGTCACTGATGCGTTGATGTTGCTAGGTTTTGTGTGTGCAGTGATGGCGATCACTATTTATCAGGAAAACAAAACCGAGCGTGTATTGGATGCTCTGCGTGATTTAACCAGTCCGCGTGCTTTAGTGCTGCGTGATGGGATAGAGCAACGTATTGCTGGACGTGAGGTTGTACGCGGCGACTTGCTCATATTATCCGAAGGCGACCGTGTGCCAGCAGATGCCGTATTAATTTCCAGCCATAATTTCGCTGCAGATGAGTCGTTACTCACTGGAGAGTCGGTGTCTGTTACCAAAGTTGCGCATACTAACCTGAGTAAGCAATTCATTTCTGAAGTTTCGCCACCAGGCGGCGATGGTTTGCCATTTATCTACGCCGGCACTTTAGTTGTGCAGGGACGAGGTAGGGCATTAGTATTGGCAACTGGCTTGTACAGTGAAATAGGAAAAATCGGTAAATCGCTACAGGGATTAGACAGTGTAATAACTTCCTTACAAAGTGAAATTAAACGCTTGGTGCGCAATCTCGCTATTATTGGAGTATTAATAAGCCTATTACTGTTACTCGTATATGGCCTGACACGCGGTAATTGGTTGCATGGATTGCTATCAGGCATTACTTTGGCGATGTCAATATTGCCAGAAGAGTACCCCGTTGTCATGGCTGTTTTTATGGCGATGGGTGCCTGGCGAATTTCCAAGTATCGCGTTCTGACAAGGCGCGTCAATATGGTTGAGATGCTAGGTTCGGCCACCGTCATGTGTGTAGATAAAACTGGCACGCTAACGTTTAACAGTATGGTGGTTCAACAGTTGGTGGTGAACAATGACGTTTTTGACTGCCGAAACTTAGAGTTACTGATGCCAGAGACGTTTCATGAATTAGCAGAGTTTTCTATTTTGGCCAGTGACATTGTGCCGTCTTACCCAATGGAAAAAGCCATTCATGCTTTAGGTAAACATTATCTTGCCGATACTGAGCGCTTGCATGAGGATTGGCAAATAGCTCATGAGTATGCGATATCACCTGAGTTGCTAGCGCTATCAAGGGTATGGAAAGCGGTTGATAGTGATGACTATGTGGTGGCGGCGAAGGGTGCACCAGAAGCAATTGCTGATCTATGTCATTTTAATGCGGTACAACTGGTGCAACTGACTCAGCAGGTAGATCAGATTGCCGTTCAAGGTATGCGCGTTCTAGCTGTGGCTAATGCTCTTCATAGCAACAACAATTGGCCTGATATTCAGCATGATTTTGAATTTAAGTTTCTTGGGCTTATTGGTTTTTCTGATCCAGTAAGGCCAACGGTAATCCCTGCAGTCAAACAATGCCATGCTGCAGGTATTCGTGTGGTGATGATTACCGGTGATTATCCAGCTACGGCTAATGCTATCGCATCTCAAATCGAAATTCCTGTTGGCGATGGTGGAATAATTACCGGCGCAGAACTAATTCAGATGGATGAGCCAACCTTACGTGAGCGTGTTCATCACAGCAATATATTTGCGCGTATGGTGCCTGAGCAAAAACTGCGTCTAGTCAATGCATTAAAAGCAAATGGTGAAATTGTGGCAATGACTGGCGATGGTGTGAATGATGCACCGGCCTTAAAAGCTGCGCACATTGGGATTGCCATGGGTGGGCGCGGCACTGATGTAGCGCGTGAAGCAGCCGGTCTGGTGCTACTCGATGACGATTTTGCATCAATTGTTCATGCGGTGCGTTTAGGACGTTCTATTTTTGACAATTTGCGCAAAGGTATGGCTTACATTTTTGCAGTGCATTTACCTATCATTGGCTTGGCGCTGATACCCTTATTGTTAGGCTGGATGCCAGTGTTTGCTCCTGTGCATATTGTATTTCTAGAAATGATCATTAATCCGGCTTGTTCTATTGCGTTTGAAGCTGAGCCAGCTGAAGCAAATATCATGCAACGTCCGCCACGCCCCTCTAGTGAAAATTTGTTTGGACGCCATGTTTTTATAATCAGTCTATGGCAAGGCATATTTGTGCTGTTGTCATCATTATCGGTATTAAGTTATGCACTGCTGCATGGGGCAGGTGATGAATTGGCTCGTACATTGACTTTCTCAACTTTGGTCATAGGAAACCTAGGCCTGATTCTGGTCAATCGTTCATGGCATCACAGTGTGTTTAAAACTACCAGTCAGCATAATCCTGCTTTATGGTGGGTGATCTTTGGCGGACTAGCGTTTCTGTTGCTGGCACTAAGCTTGCCGATTCTTCGCCATGTTTTTCACTTTGCACAGATTGCGCCACTACAATTTTTATATTGCGTGGCAGCTGGTTTGGTTAGCATACTTTGGTTTGAGATCTATAAGAAATTTAGCCACTAGGCTGCTTCAATTCAAAAGTATTTAGTTAGTCAAATAGACGTGTAACGCTCTATCAATAAGGGAAGCGTAGCATTCATCGCCTGCTCTCCTTCTTTAATCGCTTCTTTAGCTCGATGGAAGTCAAGGAGATTGATGTGTGCGAGGTGTGGTGCTACGATAATTTCTGGTGGGTCTCCAGCCATTCGGCTTCGCGTAATGCGAATTTGCATAATATTAATGCTAGAAGTTATAACATCCAACATAGAGAGGGTGCTTGGTTCTTTTTGTCCAAATTCAGCGATCATGACATCTAGACCATCTTGAACTCGTGCCATCCAACCAACACTTTTATCGTTTGATTTATCTTTTCGTTGATCAAAATCAATATTTTTCCCCAATATGCCTGCGGACAAATCAACGGCGATCACAAAATCCGCACCCATTGCACGTGCAAGTGACACTGGCACAGGATTGACTAATCCGCCATCCACTAATATAAGGCCATCTTTCAGCGACGGTTCAAACAGCCCAGGAATGGCAATCGAGGCGCGTACAGCTTCAAGTGTAGAACCATCACGCAACCAGACTTCTGCGCCTGTTTTCAGTGATGTCGCTACCGCTGCAAAAGGTATAGATAAATTTTCTATTGACTGGTCTACATAGTCTCTACGAAAAAACTCCATAAGTTTCTCGCCCTTGAGTAAACCACTGTTGAGGCTCACATCTATGTAGGACAAGACATCACTGACTTTCAGCCCTAGTACCCATTGCTCAAATCGATCTAACTCTCCTGCAGCATACAGCGCTCCTACTAAAGCACCAATCGAGGTGCCGCAAACGATGTCAGGTTTAATGCCAGCCTGCTCCAATGCTCGTATTACCCCTATGTGTGACCAGCCACGTGCAGCCCCACCGCCTAACGCAAGTCCGATAAGAGGTTTTTGAGTGATTTTCATTTTTGCTTATTCAAAGTTAATGTTTAGCTATTTTCATTGATTTATTGTAATCATTTATTGAAACGAGATGATATTTACGCAATCTTGGACTATTCAGAGATAGGTAGTCTCCGAGACTTTTTGTGATACTAACAAATCATATTAATTATTAGATAATACAATTACGATAATCTATATTTACATGTAAATAATTGACGCTGACAATTGATTCGTACACAATCCATTAATAAATCAAGGAGCACGTGATGAGTACAGAATCAGAAAAAATCATCTTTGCAAAGCTGGCTGTTCTTGAAGAAGAAATAAGCCACTTACGTCGCGGTTATACATTTACAAATAAAAGATACGCAGAAGTCTTGACATCGCTGAAGGCATTGACGGAGCTATCGAAAGAAGCAACACAACGTGCAGCACTGGCAGCTAAGCGTGCTGCTAATGCCGCAAATAAAGCTGCCAACACAGCAAGAGTCGCGGCATCCCAATCAATTATTTTAGCTGCAGAAGAAGCCGCAGAGGCAGCGGCCGAGGCAGCCGCATCTGCTATTGAAGCCGCAGCCGCAGCTGCTTCTGCTTCTGCAGCAACCGCCGCGGCAGCGGCTCATCAAGCAGAGGAGGCCGCTGCCAACGCTGCAGCTGAGTCAGCAGAGGCAACTCGGCGTGCAACAGAGTCTGCAGCCGAAGCGGTGAGAATGTCCAATGAAGCTGCTAATTACGTCAAAGAGGCAAAAAAAACTCACTGATAAATTGCACTATCAATGTTACCGACCCCTACTATAAACTTGAAACCAAAAGAGATTGGTGATGTAGGTATTGATATTGACGATTTTAATGAAATTGAGACGCGGTTTGATGCCTTAGAAAAAGAACTGGAGTATCTTTATGGACATGCGCTGTTTGGGATGCACACATTGGATGAACGCGGCGTATTTGTTTCAATTAATGCGCAAGAGCTCACATGGTTAGGGTACAAGCAACAAGAGGTGATAGGACAACTTAAGTTTATTGATGTCCTAACGGCTGAAAGCCGCGAGCATTACATCAGCCATATTGAAAACCAGTTAAAGACCGGTATTACTCAAGACATTGATCTAGCATTAATCAGCAATACTCAAGTAATCAAGCATGTTACGCTTTACGTAACTCCTGTATTAGATTCAGATGGTGAGTTAATTAAGCATCGTGCCGTATTATTCAATATAGATGAGCGAAAATCTATAGAGAAACAATTAAAAATTGCTACCACTGCATTTGAATTTCAACAAGGTGTCATTGTCACAGATGCTAATTGTATAATTCTGCAAGTAAACCATGCTTTTACAAGGATTACAGGTTATGCCGCAGAGGACGTAATAGGGCAGGTGCCGCGTTTACTTAACTCGGGAGTGCAGGAAAATACGTTTTACAATGACATGTGGCAAAGTGTTACCAACACAGGTTCATGGGAAGGTGAAGTCTTTAATCGCCGAAAAGATGGTAATGTTTATACAGAGTGCAGCACTATTACAGCTGTGAAAGATAGTCACGATGTCGTTATTAATTATGTTGTGACATTGACAGATATCTGCTTAGGTCGGGATACTTTAGATGAAATTAAGAGTTTTGAGTTTTATGATTCTCTGACTCAATTGCCTAATAGGCGGCTTTTTCTGGACAGGTTGAATCAAGCCCTGATTCTAAGTGAGCGTAGCGGTCTGTATGGCGCATTATTATTTCTAGATTTAGATCAATTTAAAACGCTTAACGATACACTTGGACATGATATTGGTGATCTGCTACTGGAGCAAGTTGCGATGCGACTCACCATTAGTATGCGGGAGGGAGACACTTTAGCGCGAATTGGTGGCGATGAATTTGCCGTGCTTCTACAAAATTTGAGTGAATACGCAGTTGATGCAGCAGCGCAAACCAAAGATGTTGCCGAAAAGATGATGGCTACACTTTGTCAGAATTTTCAATTAGACACATACACTTATCAGAGCACTTGCAGTATTGGGGCAACGCTGTTCAATAGAAATAAACTCGTTTCTGATCAAGTATTGAGACAAGCTGATATCGCTTTATATCAATCAAAAAAAGAAGGGCGTAATACTTTTCATTTCTTTGACCCTAAAATGCAAGATGCTATCAATATACGTGCTGATCTTGAACAACAATTACGTAAAGCGATTGAGGAGCAGCAATTCGAGCTGTATTACCAGATTCAGGTAGATAGTCTCGGTACGCCAATAGGTGCCGAAGCACTAATTCGCTGGATACATCCTGAGCGCGGCTTGATTGCTCCTGTAAGTTTTATTAGCCTAGCAGAAGAAACCGGGCAGATTTTGGCGATAGGTGAATGGGTGTTAAACCAAGCCTGCCTTCAATTAAAAGCTTGGCAAAAGCTAGAGGCAACCAACGAGATGGTGCTGGCCGTTAATGTGAGTGCATTTCAATTTAATCAGACAAATTTTGTGGAGCAAGTGTTAGCAACAGTCGAACACCATAAAATTAATCCTGAACGACTTAAATTAGAGCTCACTGAGAGCATGCTAATTAATAATATTGCTGACATTATTACAAAAATGGAGGCAATTAATACTGCTGGCATTCAATTTTCGTTGGATGATTTCGGCACTGGATACTCCTCTCTACAATATTTGAAGAAGCTACCACTAAATCAATTGAAAATAGACCAGTCTTTTGTGCATGACATAGTAGCGGATAGCAGCGACAGAGCTATTGTCTGCGCAATTATCAACATCGCCCATAGCTTAGACATAAGTGTCATCGCCGAAGGTGTTGAAACCGTTGAGCAGCGACAATATCTTCTTGATAACGGCTGTGCTCACTATCAAGGTTATTTATTTGGTAAACCTTTACCCATTGATGAGTTTGAATCTCTGTATATAAAAAGTAAATCTTGTATAGCAGTTACTCACTAGTTAGCTCAAATACCTCATTAATTTTCTACGCAGACATTTAACCGCTAGCTTTCATTTCCTAAGTTTTAAATCCTATGCATCATTGACCAAATGGATTTCAGATAGTTAGTAATAAGCCATATCGTCCAGACTCTGCAAAAGTAACAGCTATATTGATTTAATCTCATAAGTGTTAACCCTTAAGGGCTTGCACGCATTTACACCGTTGGTTGATCTTGCTTAAATACATTTAACGGTAACACCTTAATTTGAATATTACTCACGAATGTTTGGCTGTTATTTGCATTTTTTCTGTTACCTATTTTTATTTTTGGAGATAACCATGACACTCAAAGAAAAGAAAATGGACGTTAGTAAATCGCAACCTGAAAACCGTGAGTCAGATATTGAGAAGTGTCATGAAAATATTCAAGATCTCAGATATCAGCGAATAGCCGTAAATGCTTATTATAAAGCTGAAGCACGTGGCTTTGAGCCAGGGCATGAGCTAGACGACTGGCTCGCAGCAGAATGTGAAACTAGATGGTACTAAATATCAAATTAAGTGGTAGTCATTCATTCTAGTTGAAGAGTTAATTAATTTAACTATGCACG
Organism: Legionella sp.; assembly: GCA_030694525.1. Taxonomy (GTDB): domain Bacteria; phylum Pseudomonadota; class Gammaproteobacteria; order Legionellales; family Legionellaceae; genus Legionella. The sequence continues at coordinate 10,152 of JAUXYG010000025.1, forward strand.
TACATATGCGTAATCTAATCACCAATAGAGTTTAATGGAGATAATCATGTCAGATAAATCGAAAGGTAATGTTCCTGTAACTACAGCTCGTAAAGTTGATACCAGAAAGCATTGGCTTAGTATGCATCCTATTTCTGATATAGGTAAAGCATTTGAGGAGTTTCTAGGTGAAAAGTGGCCTTCACTCATGGATAGGAGACATATGCCTTCAGTTGACAATCTATTCGAATTTGAAGGTCAGCGCTTACCAAGTTTAGATGTGATTAATCGTGATTCTGAAGTGATAGTTAAAGCTGAAGTGCCTGGTTTTGATAAGAAAGATATCAGTGTTTCAATTGCTGACGGTATTCTCACAATCAAGGGCCAAAGCAGCAAAGAAAGCAAAGAAGAAAAAGGCGATTACTACAGACATGAAATTTCAAGTTCATCGCTTGCGCGTTCAGTATCTTTGCCAGCCAATGTTGATGAGTCAAAAGTCGCTGCCAATTTAAAAAATGGTATTCTTGAAATAACACTGCCTAAATCTGAAACAACAAAGCCACGAAAAGTTGAGGTTAGATGACTCAATATCGGGTCGAATTACAGTTTATTAATCAGGCTAAATACATGCATTCAACCGATTAAAGCTGTTGCATGGATCATGTCATATAAAGAGTTCATGAACTCAACAAGTAGACAAGGATTTTATTATGCCTATAGCTGAAATATGCAATCGCGAAGTTGTCATTGTTGAAGTGAATGACACAGTATTGAGCGCAGCAAAATTAATGCGCAAGCATCATGTCGGAGATGTTCTTATCGTTAAAAAATCTAATGGCAGTAGCATACCCATTGGTATCGTGACTGATAGAGATCTTGTGGTTGAAGTCATGGCACCTGAGATTGATGCAAGCGTACTCACTGTGGGCGACATCATGCCACGAGATCTAGCCACTGTTAAAGAAGGTGTTGGGCTATTTGAAACTATTCAGCACATGCGTGCTAGGGGCGTTAGGCGCATGCCAGTCGTTGATGATGGTGGCAATTTGGTTGGCATCGTTACATTAGATGACTTACTAGGATTGCTGGTTGAGGAGCTTAGTCTGTTAAACAAGCTCATTGGCCGTGAGCAGCTTAAGGAAGCTGGAGCACGGCCGTAATGACAAACTTGATTATTCAAATGAAAATTAAAACGATACAAGGCAAACAAGAACCAACTCTATGGCATACAGGAGACAGTAAACAATGAAGTTGCATACATGTTTGATATTGTCAGTATTGCTGATTAGTATCAATGCACAAGCCGCTGAAAACTCTGTTGCTAAAGACCTTGAAATATCTGCACAGAAAGTTGAAGCAATAGCAAAAAAGACAGCCGAGGATGCCAGAGAAGCTGCGCAGAAAGCCGAAGATGCTACTAAACGAGCCTATGATAAAGCTGAACAAGCTGTAAGAAAGTCTTCCAAAAAAGCGGCAGAAGAAGCAAGGCAAGCCGCACGTGAAGCTGAGCTTGCTGCGATTCTGGCCTCAGAAAAAGCCTCGGAAGCAACTAGTAAGGCTACTATTGCAACTAAAAAAGTTGCGCAAGAAATTGAAGCTGAGCTTAAAAAATCAGAGGCAGCCGCTAAATTAGCTACCAAAAGAGCTGAGGAAGCTGTTAAAAGTACTGCTGGATTTGCAAAGAAGGCAGCAAGAAATGCAGCTTTGGCAACTATGGATGCTGCTCGTAAAGCGGCCGAAGCTGCTAAACATGCTGCGGATAAAACTAGGGAAGAAGTTGAAAATACTGTTAAAAAAGATAAAGTGCCTTGAGTTCTGGTTTTTGTTAAATTTAGGTTCTATAGTACTTTTGTTTTAACTACCAAGAATATAGGTTTCATCTGGCTGATAGTGTGACTGATGCAGTTTTTCTGAATACTTGAATTTGTAGACCAAAATATCAACATATTGAAACGAAAGCATGCGAGAGCTGTAGGTCAATTTTTGGAGTATGGCTGATTTACTTTCCCCTCCTGATATCACATTACCCCATTCATTTTATTTAGCGCTTATATTTCCTATAGGCATTTGTGTCTAATTGGGACGAAGAACCTCAACCATTTGTCTGAATTTTTGCCAAGCAGAAAAAGCGATCGCTATCCCATGAAAAACCAGATCACTATGCAGCTTGGATATAAACTTAGCCCAACATAGTTTAGACTGTTTGGGATACTTAAGTGCTCTTGGTATTGCCTGCTTAGCGTCGGGTTACTTGAGTGGCATGCTTATTTTTAAAGTTGTGGAGAGCTGCTAGTACCCATTGCGGCATCACATGAAAGAAAAGCATTACGAATAAGTTGGTATCGACAAGCTATTCTGGCGAATCTGTCTGGAGGTACCGTCAAGATGAAGCAGCAAGACCGTGATCATTTAATTTCGGACGAGGGTGATGACGCCTGATAGTGACGAGAGGAAGTCAACTAAAGAACATATGCGGTATGAAGAGAGTTGGGTCAGTTAGTTACGTTTAACTTCGCGTTGTATTGTTATGAACGATACCAATATGATTACGAACCCAGTATTTCCTGAGTTCCTCCAAAAAAATCATGGCAGCCGCAAATGGCATTACGTAGAGCCAGATTTTCCAATCCAGTGGTGCGGTAGCGAATAGATAGTTTCCTAATGATGCATAATTAATGATAGCGAGAATGGCTATTTCAATGCCGATACCGATCATCAATAGATTGTTGGAAAACAGGCTGGTTTTAAAAACACTACGCGTTGTGCTTCTGCATAAAAACACATTAACTATCTGTGCTAGGATAATTGCTGATAGTGTCGCAGTAGTAGCTTGCCTATACAAATCGCTATTTATTGACAGCACTTGGTTATATTGCCAGCCACCACGCCCTAGCACCAAGAAAAAAGCCGACATAGCAATAATCGCTTCCATGATTCCTAAGAAGCAGAATGCGCGAACTATTAACCCTGAATCAAGTAGCCGTTCTTTTCGTGACCGTGGTGCGCGCTTCATAATTTCAGCATCTGGTTTTTCTGCACCTAAGCCAAGCGCAGGCACAATGTCAGTACCTAAATCAACAAGCAATATTTGCGGTACTGTTAGCGCTAAAGGTATTTTGAATAAAGCAAATGCTAAATAGGGCACCAGTTCCGGTACATTTGATGTCAGGATGTAAGCAAGAAACTTGCGTATGTTGTCAAATACGGCTCGTCCCTCTTCTACGGCGGCGACAATGCTTGAAAAGTTATCATCGAGCAGTATCATGTCAGCGGCTGATTTTGCGGCATCAGTGCCTGATACCCCCATCGCAATGCCTATGTCAGCAGCTCTTAATGCCGGCGTGTCATTAACGCCATCACCGGTAACTGCAACAATATGCCGTTTGCGTTTAAGCGCTTGAACAATCAGCATTTTCTGGTCTGCTCCAACGCGCGCAAAGATAATTTCCTTCGTGTCTAATGCGATCTGCAGCTGGGTTCTAGACATTTTTTTTAGTTGATCACCTGTTATTACAAGGCTACTGGCACTGGTTGCTAAGCTGACTTGACGAGCTACAGCTAACGCAGTGTGCGGATGGTCGCCAGTCAACATGATGACCTTTATTCCAGCTTCATGACACTTTTTAACGGCTTCTGGAACTTCGGGCCGGATTGGATCAGCTAAACCTACCAAACCAGAAAATGTCATTTCTTGCTCTAAGTCGACGTATTCTGAGCTATCCAGATGACGACTGGCAAGACATAATACGCGTAGCCCTTTATCAGCCATAGACTGTTGTGCCGCAGCAATTTTCGATTGCCATTCATCGTTTAACGCAATCATGCCTGAAGCAGTTTCCATGAATTGACAGCGAGGCAATAAAACTTCTGGTGCGCCTTTGCAGTAGAGCACCTTTTCTGTATTGATATTGTGTAGCGTTGAAAGACGTTTTCTCTCCGTATCAAAAGGAATCTCTCCGACTTTTGTATAGGAGGGTAGCTTGCTGAGAAAAGACTCTGCTAACGCCAGCAGGGCAATTTCCATGGGGTCACCATGCCACTTGCCGTTAATCATCCTGAGGTTATGACATAGTCCAGCCACTTCAAAAAATTTTCTGTAGCTATCTGCAATGCTAGGCATATTATTAAGATTATATAATTGCCCACCAAGCCAGGCCTGTTCAACATGCATGCTGTTTTGGGTGAGCGTTCCTGTTTTATCAGTGCAAATAACGGTAGCAGCGCCTAAGGCTTCAACTGAAGATAGATTGCGAATCAAAGCGTTGCGTTTAGCCATGCGCTGTGTTGCCATGGCTAGAGATAATGTGACGGTTGGCAACAGCCCCTCTGGGACAGATGCCACAATAATGCCAATGCCAAATATCAAACTGGTCCAGAATGGCATGCCCAATGTTTCACCAATCAAGAAAAATACTAATCCTAATATCACCGCCATAAAGCCAATTATTCGACTTAATAATATGATTTCTTTTTGTAAAGGTGATAATGGGTTTATTGTAGCCTGTGATAGATGTGCAATTTTACCAAACTCTGTATTCATACCCGTAGCAAACACAACAGCCTGCGCTTCTCCAGAGACTACGATAGTGCCGGCAAGTAAGATATTGCGGCAATTTAAAATATCATCCGATGTGCTTGGTTCAGCATCACAACCCCTAGGTAATGATTCACCAGTAATAGTCGCATAGTTAACGCGTAGAGTGCTTGCATCCAGTAGGCGGCAATCGGCAGGAACGTTATCACCCTCCTGCAATACCACTATATCGCCTGGCACCAGTAAGTCTGTGGTAATTGAAATCAGGTTACCTGCTCTTACTGTTTTAACCTGTAATGGAAGGAGTTTTTGTAATGCTGATATTGCTTGCTTTGCCCTATATTCCTGCCAGAACGAGAAAAATCCATTTATTAATATCACAAGAACAATTGCAAATCCTAATGTAAACATGCCCTCACCAGGAGATTGATAATCTGCAAAAAAAGCCAAACTGGCTGCCAGCCATAGAATAATCGCAAAAAAATGAATAAATTGCTTTGCTAAGGCTAGAAGAATAGGCTCTTCTTTAGCTCTTTGAATGAGGTTGTACCCGTATTCATGCAACCTTTGCGATGCCTGTTCTCCAGTCAATCCATCAGGGCTACTGTTTAGGCTTTTTAAGATTTGTTCTGAGGTGAGGTTTTGTATGCTCATCTTGTAAATCAGGCCTTGTAGATTGATACTTCAGACATGTCGTGTATGGTGTAATAGACTTATTGATTGTTGTAAATGAATGTGGCTGTCTTAGAACGATTTTTTGGATAGACTAAATTCAATATGTGTTTGTAGCTTTTGTCAGATTTGTGGACAAAGGAGACATTTAAACCACTATGACTTTTAAGGAACAATACCTTCTCAAATAATTTGTTCATGATATTGAATCCACAATACAAAATTTTTGTTTGTATCAAGCTATAAATTTGGTGAATCATTACTCAGTACCACTGCGACAGTAACTGATACCGACCAGCATCTATAAATTTCCTGACAGGGAATTTTCAAGGTGTGCGATAAAAATTTAATTACATTGTAAATGTCCTGTCACATAACACTAAATGTGGCTTAAGTCTTATTTTTTATGATCATGTGGGATGAGTTTGACAAACAAACCAAGTTCATCAACGAGTAACTCAAGAAAGTCGTCAAACGTAACGAAATCAATTGTATTGTTGTCGTTATCCACTACTGATAAGTGACTAGCACCTTTAGTTTGCATGTAACCAATTGCTTCAAAAACATTGATATCATCCTTTGCGGCATTAAGACATGAGGTTATGTGTCACTGATTGTTAATATATTTGAATCAATCCGCAGCTAGGATTTCCACTGCTAACTCACGATCAGTGACTATATTAATGGCGATGCAACTTCTATTGTATTGATTCGCTTCCAGTACTTCTCCAGTCACAATCAAAATAGAAAACGGCGGCGCTAATCTTCATTAGAATTTCTCCTAGATAGAGATTAAACAACTAAGCGTTGTTGGGCATACGCCGCCGATGTATTTAATTTACTGGACTGATAGAGATGCGTAAATCAGGGCAAGCACGTAAGGGACATCACTTATTCTTAATGATGATTAAAGTCAGGCAATTGCAAAGCATTAAGTGTTTGCCCTGATTTTATCTTTGTAAATCAATACGTATATTGCAAGCAGAAGTATATTTTTACTTAATCGTTTTTAACATTGAAGTAGTTGATGTTAGGACAGGCAGATAGCCCTAACCAGTGATGGTCATTAGATGCTATTACTTAAATAAATATTAGCAAGTTAAATTGTTGAAAGATAAAACATGTAGTGTGAGCTATCGTTATTTGGCATAACGTCAAAGGAGAGTTATATGGAGCCCGTCAAGACCAATATCATATCGTCTGTCATCCGAGAAAATGCTTTTATGCTTTATGGAAAATCAGAAGATTACGACGCACTAGCTGATTTGTTCGAAGGTGTTGATATTGTATTGATTGGCGAGGCGACGCATGGCACTTTTGAGTTCTACCATGAGCGCGCAGCTCTCACTAAGCATCTGATTACCCACTATGGCTTTAATGCGATAGCTATAGAAGGTGATTGGCCAGATGCTTACAGAGTTAATCAATATGTCAAAGGCCAGTTGAGTGATATTACAGCTAAACAATCTCTGGACGGCTTCAAACGCTTTCCAACCTGGATGTGGTGCAACCGCGAAGTATTGGGATTTGTAGAGTGGCTGCATTACTATAATCATCAGCTTAGCAATCAAAAGCAGGTGGGATTTTATGGTCTAGACCTTTATAGCATGCATGCCTCAATGGATGCCGTGATTAAATATCTTAACAAGATAGATCCAGAAGGCGCAACGCGCGCACGAAAAAGGTATGCCTGTTTTGATCACTTTGGCATTAGTCCTCGAAATTATGCCTATGCCACCAGTTTTGGAGCTGCTAACAGTTGTGAACACGACGCCGTACAACAGTTGCATGAGTTACGCAGTAAAGCGGATAGCTACCAGCAACATGATGGAAGATTAGCGGCAGATGAGTATTTTTTTGCAGAACAAAATGCCAAGCTGGTTAAAAATGTAGAACAGTATTATCGTCTGATGTTTGAGCGAGATACCTCTTCTTGGAATTTGCGCGACCGTCATATGGCAGATACACTTGAAGCACTAGATAAGCACCTTACTGCACAAAACGGTAAAGCGAAGATCGTAGTTTGGGCGCACAATTCACATGTAGGTGATGCGCGCGCAACGGAGATGAGTGCTCGCGGTGAATTTAACTTAGGCCAACTGACTCGTCAACTTTATGGACCATTGGCATTAAATATAGGATTTACTACTTATACTGGCATGGTAACAGCCGCTTCAGATTGGGATGAACCTGGTCAAAGACGGCGGGTTCGCCCTGCGTTACCAGGGAGCTATGAATCCGTGTTACATGATGTAGAGTTGCCAGCATTTTTACTAAAATTTGACTGGCATAATACAACGAATCAAGACCTGATCAATGAGTTTCATATGCCACGCCTCGAGCGTGCGATTGGTGTGGTCTATCGCCCTGAAACTGAGCGACTTAGTCATTATTTTTTAGCTTCCTTACCAGAGCAGTTTGATGTGGTTATACACATTGATACAACACAAGCGCTAGAACCACTAGATTTAGATGAGCATTGGCAAGTCAACGAAGAGCCAGAAACTTACCCGTTTGGAGTCTAAACTAGATATCTGAGTGAATCACCACTGATTTTATAGACGCTAATTAACCGTCTTTCTGAATAGGTTTGCCTAGCCCATGGAAGGCAACAATACGGCGGCCCCCTCAAACTTTCCAGACCTCAGATCTTGAAGAGCTATGTTTGCATCGCTTAGCTTATATATTTGCGTATGTGTCTTAATCGGAATTTTAGCTGCTAATTCCATAAATTCTATGCCGTCAAGGCGAGTGAGGTTGGCAACGCTTCTTATCATGCGCTCACCCCATATTAATGAATAAGGAAAAGTTGGGATATCGGACATATGTATGCCAGCACAAACAACGATACCACCTTTTGCCATGGCTTTGAGTGCGGCAGGAATGAGCGCGCCTACAGGAGCGAATATTAAAGCTGAATCAAGCAGTTTAGGTGGCATTTCTGTTGAGGAATCAGCCCAGACTGCACCTAATTTTTTTGCGAAATCTTGTGATTTAAAATCGTTATTCTGTGTAAATGCAAAGACTTCTCTACCTTGATGGATTGCCAATTGCGTTACGATATGGGCTGCAGCACCAAAACCATAAATGCCAAGCCGTTCTCCATCGCCGGCTAACTTTAATGCTCTATGGCCAATAAGACCAGCACAAAGTAATGGAGCTGCATGATGATCTGAATAATAATCATCTATTAAGAAGCAATAATGCTGATCAGCAACCGTTAATTCTGCATAGCCGCCATCAAGTTGGTAACCAGTAAATTGTGCGTTGTCACATAAGTTTTCCTGGCCTGTTTGGCAGTAATAACATTCCCCACAAGTCGAGCCTAACCAAGGTACACCTACACGGTCACCTATAGAGAATTTATTCACTTTAGAACCTTTTTCAATCACTTCACCAATGATTTCATGCCCTAGAACTAAAGGCAGCTTTGGCTGAGGAAGATCACCATCCAATAAATGTAAATCGGTTCTACATACACCACAAGCTAATACACGCAACAATACTTGTTGGGCATTGGGCGATGGGTCGGCCAATTCCATAAGAACAAGCGGGCGACCTTGCTCAACAAGCACCATTGCTTTCATATACATCTCTTTATAGTTAATTTGTTTGATTTCTATACAAATAACCATCTGGAAATCAAAACATTTATTAAGTATGGCAATTAGAGGCGAATGTCGGTAGGCGCGACACTGCTCATTGACCAAACTAAGTATTAATATCGATTAACGTTTTTTGTCGACTATTGTGATAAATGCCCAAATTAAAGTTAATGGAATAAATAGTGGTAATAAAAAAGGAAACATAAATAATGCAAAGATTACACTTCCGACCACCATACATCCCAAGAGAACAATCCATGTGCCAGCAAAGGCAAAGGCCAAGAGTATCGCAAGACCTATCAGTGCGATTAATGCTACAGTCATTCCTCCTACACCAATCATCCCTTTTAATGGCCCACTGACTTCCTGCCCATTTATTAAGATGGTTACTGCATTTTTTTCAAAGAAGAATCCCCATAAAGCCACCGCTAATATTAATATTGCAAGGAAAACTGCAAATTTTTTTGCCATGACAACCTCACATCGTTTTTATAAAATGGTTTATCTAGTAGTTGAATGTAACTTTTACATTTCTACATATCATCTGAATGATGAGGCGTTGCTGTCGACCTTGGCAATTCAGCAACCATTGCATCCATAGTTAGGATTAAACTGGCGATGGACGAAGCATTTTGTAACGCACTGCGTGTTACTTTAGCTGGATCAAGAATTCCCATCTCAATTAAATCTCCATACTTCTCTGAGGCAGCGTTATAGCCATAGTTGCCAGTATTTTCCATTACTTTATTTAACACCACTGAAGGTTCTCCACCAGCGTTTAATATAATCTGTCTCAACGGCTCTTCTAATGCACGTAATACTATTTCAATACCAGCGTTCTGATCTCTATTGTTGCCAGTAAGACCACTAATCGCCGCCTTCGCGCGTAATAATGCGATGCCCCCACCGGGTAAAATCCCTTCCTCAACGGCTGCGCGGGTTGCGTGCATTGCATCTTCTATCCGTATTTTCTTTTCTTTCATAGCCATTTCCGTAGCAGCACCTACCTTAATGACCGCAACGCCTCCAGACAGTTTGGCAATTCGCTCTTTGAGCTTATCCTTGTCATAGCTGCTTGTTGATTCTTCTATTTGCCGCTTCAGTAACTGCGCGCGGTCCTGAATCTTTACTGAGTCACCAGCGCCACCGATCAATGTGGTATTTTCTTTATCAATTTCAATACGCTTAGCCTGCCCCAAATTTTCTAGTGTTGCTTTATCAAGCGTCAACCCTAGTTCTCCCGTAATCACAACGCCACCAGTCAAAATAGCAATATCTTCTAAGATGGCTTTACGTCTATCACCAAATTCAGGTGACTTAACTGCGGCAACCTTTAATATTCCACGCATGTTATTGATGACTAATGTAGCTAGAGCCTCGCCCTCTATATCCTCGGCGATTACGAGCAAGGATCTACCAGCTTCAGTAATTTTTTCTAATAGGGGTAAGAGGTCTCGAACTTTACTGATTTTTTCATCATGCAATAGAATGTAGGGATCATCTAGTGCAACAATCTGCTTATCTGGCAGATTGATAAAGTAAGGTGAGAGGTAGCCTCGATTAAACTGCATTCCCTCTAATACTTCGAGCTCAGTTTCTAAACTCTGACCATCTTCAATGGTAATGGCACCTTGCTTACCCACTTTTTCCATTGCAAGTGCAATAATGTCTCCAACAGCCTTATCAGAATTTGCTGAGATAGATCCAACTTGAGCAATCTCTTTGCTAGTAGTGCAGGGTTTAGATATTTTCTTAAGCGCTTCAATAGCTGCACCGACTGCTTTTTCTATCCCATATCTCAAATCCATTGGATTCATTCCAGCAGTCACGAACCTCATTCCTTCACGAATGATAGCCTGTGCTAAAACAGTAGCTGTTGTAGTGCCATCGCCAGCCACATCAGAAGTTTTACTTGAAACTTCTTTAAGCATCTGTACACCCATATTCTCGAATCTATCCTCAACCTCAATTTCTTTTGCGACAATAACCCCAGAGTTCGCTACCAAAGGTTGTCCATATGAGCGCTCCAGAACGACAGTGCGACCTCGAGGACCAAGTGTCACCTTAACTGCGTCGGCCAATACGTTAACACCTTCCAGTATCTTTGCTCGCGCCGCATCATGAAACAATACTTGTTTTGCTGACATAGCATTCTCCCTTAGTAATCACCACTCAACTTCACCATAATGAAATTTAGTTAATTGAACAAGTTAAGTAAATTAGTGCGAGCACGTAGTAAAAGTTATTACACACTGCTTAATCAAGATTAAGGCTAACTAGTCTAATTGAAGTGGCATCTATGTCCGTGATCTAGAGGTGGACGTGCTTAAGCATTTTTCAGCTTGATACCATCCCTTGGCAACAAAGTTATACTTCAAGTTTTAAGTCAATTATCGAGCAAGATTATCCCTATGTTTGCGTTTGTATTTCATTGTGATTTCTAATTGATATTAGCCAATAAGGTTGCTTAGTCGCACAGCTAAGCCTAGAATAAAATTGATTTATTGAGTTTGCAGTTTGAGTAAGCCTCACTCAGTATTTTCTATTGATAACGCTTTTCCTGTTTTTTGATGATAAGAGGATTGATGCGGCGTATTCTTATATCTGTTTGTTTCATTTTGCTGATAGCAGTAGGTTTTTGGTATTTTACAAAGC
>JAUXYG010000107.1 GCA_030694525.1 Legionella sp.
ATCCAGTTCAATGGCATCCAATTTTCCATCAGAAAAACCGATAAGAACCAGATTATCAATAATAATTGGGGATGAGCTTGCTTTTAAAACCAGACTTGGAGAACCATGATCTGCTGTCCAAAGAAGCTTGCCGTTGACCGCATCATAGGCAAAGACTTTACCATCTATTGTTTTTGCAATGACCTTTTGATGGGCCAATGCAGGTGGTGACAATATTTCTCCAGATACTTTAGCACGCCATAACTCTTTGCCATCTGCCTGATTTAGTAGCACTAATGATGAAGAATTTGTACCTACAGCTATAAATCCATCAGCCACAGAAGGACCACTAACTATTCCACTTTTCAATTGAGTGGACCATTTAATTGTACCGTCTTTTTTGTTAACCGATTGAACTAAACCGCTTGCATCCGCACTGTATATATTATCACCCCGAATAACCGGCTTTATCTTTAAATATTCCTGACTTTTTCGCGCTTTTCCAACGGGAGATGTCCAGTTTTGTGCAACTTTGACTTTAGGGTTTATTTGTTCAAGTGCCTGAGGTTTGGGTGTGTTATCTTTTCCTAGCATATAATCATCAACCTGCGCACAACCCTGCATCATCGTTACAATTGCAACTACTATTAATTTAATCTTCATAAAACTAAAACCTTGTGTTCTAAAATTAAGCGGTCTGTAATTTTTTATCAAAAACAATCATGGATTGTGACTTCATAGCCAGCTCATTAGTTTTCATTTCCAAAAATAAATTACCCATGCCATTGTTTTTAACTTCATCAATCGCCAGTTTATAAGCATTGATTGCTTCAGGATATTGCCCTGTTGCACTATAAATATCTCCCTTTAATTCATTAATCACTGGCAAGTATGTCTTGTCATCGATTGTAGAAAGCTCATTTAATGCGTTCGAATAAGATTTCTCGGCAGCATAAATACGTGCAATCCGAATTTTTGCTATCTGTTTGAGAGGATTCATATGGCTTTTTGTTGCAACAATTTGTAATTCTTCTCTCGCTTTATCCAATTTATCTTTAGATATGTACACTTTTGCCAAAGTCATATGAGCAACATCCGCATACACTGTTTTATCATAATCTTTGATTAATTGATTAGCATAGGATCGAACTGATTTTATATTGTGATTAGAAAAAGCAATCATCATATTTTCGTAAGTATTAGAAGCTTGTTGAGTCATTTTATCCTGATGCCAGTGCATATATCTGTAGCCGGCAATAGATAATAAAACAAGGGACGCAATTATAGTAACGATATTACCATAACGCTTCCACCATTTTTTCATAATTTCTAATTGTTCATCTTCCGTCATATAAACTGACATTACTTTCTCCTGCACTTCAGCCTAGATAATCATCTAAAAATTGATTGATATTACTCAGTTCAACCGTAAATTGTTCTGCTTCTTTTCTTAAATCTTTAACACTTACTTTCTGATTTGCAATTTCATCGTCACCAAGAATTAAAGCAAGACGAGCCCCACTTTTATCGGCCTTTTTAAATTGACTTTTGAAACTGCCACCAGCCGTGTTAGTCATTACTTCTATTGAGGGGTTCATATCACGAATTCGCTCAGCCATAACAAGACCAGCAATAAGGGCTTCCTCATTAACTGCTATGATAAATAATGATTTACCCGGCAGTTTTTGCTCTATTTTATTCAAGGTTTCCATCAGGAGCAAAATGCGTTCCATACCTAAAGCAAAACCTGCTGCAGGTGTAGAAGATCCGCCCAATTGCTCCACCAAAATGTCGTATCTTCCACCGGCACATACGGTAGCCTGACTGCCTAACCGGTCAGTGACCCATTCGAATACCGTATGGCCATAATAATCCAGACCACGAACTAAAACGGGGTTTATTGTGTACGGTATATTAAGTGCTTTTAGCCCAAGACACAATGTATCAAAGTGAGATCTGCTCTGCTCACCGAGAACATCAATTAATTTTGGAGCATTATTAATCAACTGCTGTAAATCAGGATTTTTACTATCAAGTATTCTTAAAGGGTTTCTCTCTAGCCTTCTTTTACTGTCTTCATCAAGGAGATCATAATGCTCTTTAAAATACGCAACCAATCGCTCTCTATATAGCTGACGCTCTGATAATTCACCCAAAGTATTAATCTGCAGTTGAACTGAATCGGCAAAACCAAGCTGGGACCACAATCGATGACAAATTGATATGAGTTCGAGCTCAATATTGGCTCCAGCCATACCAAAAGCTTCAACGCCAAACTGGGTAAACTGTCTGTATCTCCCCTTTTGAGGGCGTTCATGACGAAACATGGGACCCATGTACCAGAGTTTTTGCTGTTGGTTATGCAGCAACCCATGTTCAAGGCAAGCACGCACACAACCGGCAGTACCCTCAGGTCGTAAAGTCAGGCTATCTCCATTCAAGTCATTGAAGGTATACATTTCCTTTTCAACTATATCGGTGATTTCGCCAATCGTTCTTTTAAATAACTGAGTGCTTTCTATAACAGGAAACCTGATTTCAGAATATCCATATCGAGTAAGACAATCGATAAAATTTTGCTCAATATAACGCCAATTGGATGTTTTATCAGGTAACACATCATTCATGCCACGGATTGCTTGAATTCGTTCAGCCACCTTGCTTCTCCAAGGGTGACATCTGCGAGTTCGGCGTTAATAATGACTGCATTTTTGACAGATCAGTAAGCTTCAATTCGTTAGATTGATCTAATGATAATTCATTTGGAGTTTCTGTTGCTGAATACATCGGTTGACTTTCTTTATTTTTTTGCCACCAAAAACCAACTGCAACTAATACACCCAAAGCAAATAAGATAGTAAACCAACGGATAAAGTACTCCGCTTTATGGGACTCCCGTTTACTCTGCCATAATGCACGCTCTGGTTTTTTTTCAAAAACATATTGAGCATCAAAAATAGATAGGAACGGTTCGGCTGAAACTCCTAACAGTTTAGAATAAGCTCGTAAATAGCCTTTCACAAATACTGGTTCAGGAAGAAGGTTAAATTCACCGTTTTCAATTAATTCGATAATTCGTACTCTTAAATGTAATTTGCTGGCAACATATTCAATAGTATATCCTTTTTGCTGGCGAATAGTTGACAATTGTATGCCCGGATTATCTCTAGTTGTATTATTTATTTCATCCATTGTGGCTGTTGTGTTCATTATTGACTCCACTGTTAACAGTATTATGCTCTAATTTTTTTAATCTATTCTTATATTTTAAAGCCATCTCGTATTTTCCTGCTTTAATAGCAATATTTTTTCCTGCGTTTAATAAGACCGGGTCATTTAAAACCAAATGGGAATATTTTTGCAGTAAGTTAAATGCTTCATTATCCTGACTCAGCTTCATTTCAAGTTTAATCAACTCATACAAAGATTCCCTTCTCGAGGGATCGTGTTGCAATGCGCTGATAAAAAAGAGCCTGGCTTTACTATCATCAGGTATAGCAAGTGAGCATAACCCAGCATTTTCGTAAGCAGCTGCGGTATTTAGGTACTGCACATCCTCAACGGCTTTTTTAAAATAAATTTCTGCGTTTTTATATTCACCTTGTCGACACAGAAATGCACCATAATTATTTAATTGCGCACCTGTTGGCGACAATTTCATAGCAGTATCATAGTACTTTTTCGCCTGGTCTAACTCATTTGTCTGTTCAAAATAATACGCCAAAGCAGCATTCACGTCCGGTGATTTGGGTTTCTGCTTTAATGCTGTAAGTAATTTGCTTTTAGCTCGCGGTCTATCGCCCTGTTTTAAATATTCCAAACCTAACTGAGTATTATATGATGCAGCTCGGGACAGATCTGTTTTTTTACTGACAGGGGTTTCGGTATCTTTGATAGGCTGACATGCTTGTAAAAACATCAATGATAAAATAAAAAAACACTGTATCACTCTTAACACGAGTACCACTTAGCCGTAGAAATGTTATGGCATTATAACCACTTAATGAGAAATTAAAAATGATTTGTCATCTCATTTCAAAACTAATTAACAATCTGAGCTTATAGTTTCAAATAATTGAGGATTTTTGGGAATGAAATGAAGCTTTTGCCATCGCTGTGAACGACTGGTTTTATCTTTAACATTACCAGCTAACTGGCCACATGCAGCGTCAATATCATCTCCACGTGTTTTACGAGTAATGGTGTTAATACCATTACTTATGAGGCGATCGCGAAACGCATCAATTGCCTCTTGGGAAGAGCGTTGATATTCTGTTAATGGGAAAGGGTTAAACGGAATTAAATTCACTTTCGCTGGTACATCTTTCAAAAGTTTGATGAGTTGATTGGCATGCTCTAATTGATCATTGACACCTTTAAGCATTACATATTCAAAGGTTACTTTCCTGCGGGGCTCATCTTTAAAATATCGTTTACATAATGCCATCAATTGAGCTAATGGATATTTTTTATTAATAGGTACCAGTTGATTACGTAACTCATCGTTAGGGGCATGTAACGAAACAGCCAAAGCCACTGGGCTCACTTCCCTTAATCGCTCCAAATCGGGTAATACGCCGGAGGTACTAAGAGTTACCCGTCTTTTCGATAGCCCATAGGCAAAATCATCCATCATGAGGCTCATTGCGGAAACAACATTATCAAAATTGAGCAAAGGCTCACCCATGCCCATCATCACAACATTAGTAATACGCTTGTCGTGGCTTCCATTATTTTTTGATAACTCTCTGGCTGCTAGCCGAACCTGCCCGATGATTTCTGCAGTAGTCAGATTACGATTAAAACCCTGTTTGGCAGTAGAGCAGAAAGAGCAGTTTAATGCACAACCTACCTGAGATGATACACAAAGCGTGCCCCGATTGGCTTCGGGGATAAAAACCGTTTCAATACTGTTCCCACACTCCAGTTTTAATAACCATTTATGAGTACCATCACTGGATTTCTGACAGGTTACAATTTCAGGCAATTGAATAAAGGATAAGCGGGAAAGCTTTTCTCTTAAGGCCTTCCCAAGATTAGTCATTTGAGTAAACTCCTCAAGACCGGCCTGATGAATCCATTGAATAATTTGTTGCGCTCGGAATGGTTGTTCACCCCAAGAGGTCAATAATTCCCTTAATTGAGGGTAATTATAATTCAATAAATTAACTTTCTGATCGGTCATGATAACTCCAACGCTTCTTATCTTTCACATATATCATGCGGTTCGAAGAAAAATGCAATCTCTTTTTGTGCATTTTCAAGACTATCTGAACCATGGACTGCATTTGCGTCAATACTGTCAGCAAAATCTGCACGTATTGTACCAGGAGCCGCTTCTTTAGGATTAGTAGCACCCATTATGTCTCTATTCTTAGCTACTGCATTGATTCCTTGTAATGCTTGAATCATAACAGGTCCTGAAATCATAAATTTAACCAGATCATTGAAAAAAGGACGGTCTTTATGAATAGCATAAAAATCTTCAGCCTGTTCACGTGATAGATGTGCCATTTTAGCAGCCACTATAGTTAGACCAGCATTTTCGAAACGGCTATAAATTTGACCTATAACAGATTTAGCTACTGCGTCTGGTTTAATTATAGACAGCGTTATTTCTTTTTCCATTATGTTGCTCCATGGGTTTGGGGATTAAAGGGCTTTATTATACATGAAGATATAGGTCTGTGGCTAATAAAAATTCATTTTACCCGCTTGAATGCGGACAGGGTCTCGGCGTCCCAATGGGAGTTTGTCATAAACACTACTCTATTACGGTCTACACTACTTGTACTGTATTAACCAAGTGTAATACAGGTTAATGCATCTAAAACTGCAATACGACTTCGTCTATTAAGGGCATGAGTTTACCAACAATTAATAGATCTGAGGTTAAGCCAACATCTAAAGTACCCTTGCGCCGTTATATTATGATTTTGCTTTTATTAATCAACGGATTAAAATTTTTAATTCAGCTTTTTTTAACTTGAGCATCTCCTGGATGCCTCGGACAAGCCGAGGCACGTAGGCCGAAGGAGTAATTGTCAGCACGCCCTACTACTCACCTACGGTTGGGTCAAAATATAAAGGTTCACGATTAACAATATCCTGAACTGAATTTATCTTATAATCAGGCAACAATTTAATCAAATTAGTGACTCTTAAAATGGTTTCATAGAATTGAGCACGAAAGGATCGAGCCTGTTCGCTCATCTCCATGCACTTCTCCATATAGACGCCAACCTTTTTATCAAAATTTGCAGTAATATCGATTAAATCCTTTAAGCTATCTAATATTTTATCTTTAAGTTCAGGAGTTAGAATTACATTAATCTGCTCATTCATCTTGTCAACAAATAAATGTAATGTGCCGCTATTTATCAAACCGGGAATCTCGGTATGGGTCAAAGCAAAGTTAATACTTTGTCTGATGAGGCTTTTTTTGGTTTCCTGTGCATTATTTTTCAGGGTGTTTGAAATTAAATTTACACCAGAATCTAATGCTTTGGTCCAGTCATGTGCTATTCGTATCAAAGTGGCCTGGCTCGAAGCAATCAACTCGTTATGTTCTCTTTGTCTTTTATTAAATTCCTCTCCTAAAATGACCAGTTTTTTTCGCTCTTCCTCTAATGATTCTCTGGTCAATGCGCCTTGTGAGTCTTGATCTTTACTGCTTTCTCCTGAAAGAAGGTAATCGATAAACATTTTTTGCGCATAAACATGATAATCATGAGCCTGTTGCAGGACGATGCCATTAAGCACATTTTTTAACGGAACCTGTATTATGCGATGATAAAAACTTAAAGGACTTTTAATGGCGTAAAGAAGCTCCTCAGAAGGCAATGTGATGTGATACCTTTCCAAGATACGTTGCGCTGTAATAGTTCCGTAAGTTGAAAACCATTGGGTCAGTTTTTCATCTTCACGTTTTTCGTCCATTTTTCATCCAATTTAAATTAGTCAAAGTCTGTGATATAAGACTATTTTTGAATAGTATAGTGTATTCCAGATGGTAAACCGATTAGAACCTGATTTACAAACATTAATTGATTTTCTGCAAGTAAAAACGCCGCACGAATGGTTGAATCATGCGGCATCCCATCTAGAACTCCTGTTGGTTGATCACGCCCACTGTGAACGCAAGGCAGCAGCAACGGCCATAAATTTTATTAGCAAATATCCAGAGAGAAAAGAACTGGTGACCATTATGTCACCTCTAGCTCGGGAAGAATTACTGCATTTTGAAAAAGTACTGATCATTATGGAAGAAAGAGGGATTGTCTATGGGCCTCTGCAACCCTCAGAATATGCAACCAATTTGCATCAACACATTACCAAAAGAGATGGTTGCGAGAGATTATGCGATCAGCTAATCATTGGCGCGATTATAGAGGCACGCTCCTGTGAGCGTTTCAATGCCCTTATTTCCGTGCTGGATGACGTAGAGTTAGCTCGATTTTACAAAGGATTAGTTAAATCAGAAGCACGTCATTTCCAAGATTATTTAAAGCTGGCTCATCTTTATGGTGGCGATATGACTCACCGCATAAGCAAGTTTCTAAATCTTGAGAATGAATTTATAAATACAAAAGATGTGGTATTTCGATTTCACAGCGGAATTCCCGCTGATTTAGATGGAAAATAACCGAAGGGTTATTTTCCAGGAGCTTATCTTAAACCGACCGGAGTAAGCTGAATATCGTTGTTTCGACTTAAAAAGTCGTTCAGGGTAGGATTGCCATTTTCTTTTAAATTTCTGAATGCTTCCTTGGTTAAGGGCTCATCCCATTCGTTTAGAAATTTATCCGCATTTTGGGGATCAGGAGTATAACCTAGTTCTGCCAACCAAGCCTTAACACCTGTTGCAAATAGTTTATCAAGAGCCCCTTTCTCAGCACCTTGATCTGCACGAGTTAACTGAATATCCAGTTTTCCATCGTCAGACAAATCAACAAAATGCTCCAATGCGGGAATATCAACTTCAGGTGTTCCTTTTAATTTTGCAAGCAATGCATCCTTTAACGGATACAACACGTAATTTTTCGCTATAGGATAAACATACTGACTAAGTACCATATCGAAAGAATGATTTATAGCTTTGTTAAGAGAACTGTATAATGTTAATAAACCCATCATAGCTGCTCGCCAGTCGTTATAAGCCATTACCTCAGCATTAATTGCTTCCTCAGCTTTTTGTAACGCCTCATCCCATAAGGTTACCTCAGCACCACTTCTATTTACAGTTCGACCTTTTTTAGCTTTTTTCTGTAAAATGTCGTTATATGCCTCTTGCCTTTCTTGAGCTAATTTAGTTTTTTCTGCCAAAATTTTGTTATGTTCCTCTTCTTCCCTGATCCTTTTTAATTCCTCTTTAAGTTTGCTGACCATGGTAACTCCTGAATTAAATATGGGTGAAATAGAGACCTTTTGTATTATCATAACACAACAATTGAGGGGTGTCATCCCAATCGCTTAATACATATCGCCTTAATTCCTGATTTTTGTGCGTGTATTTTGTGAGCCCGGGGAGATGTGTATGTCCGTGTATTAGCGTAGTTACCTTTTTACGATTCATATCTTTTAAAACAGCGCTATCAACGACATTCATTTCTTCCGTTGATTTTGTTTTATCATTCATGCTTCTTGAGCGCACATTATTTACCAGTTTTTGTCTGTAGCCTAACGGTAATGCCAAAAATAAAGTAATAAACAGTTTATTTCTGGTGAGTCTTCGGAAGCGTTGATGAGAAATATCATTAGTACAATAACCATCACCATGAACCAGTAAAACGGGCTCAGATCCTAATTGGATAATTTTAGGCTCTTTGAGTATTTTCCAGCCTGCACGATTTGCAAAGCCGCTCCCTAATAAAAAATCACGATTTCCATGCATGTAGTATACATTGATACCTAAATCTACCAGGTCACGAATTTGTTGGGCAACTTCAGAACTCCACTGGTCTAAAGAATCATCCCCTGCCCAGGCATGAAAAAAATCACCTAAAATATATACTTCCTTTGTAGAAACTTTGGCCCACTCAATGAATGCATTAAAACGATTCTGAATTTCTTTGTCTTCAGGATGTAAATGTAAATCAGAAATAAAAACAACATCGATCATAATGCATCTATCACGATATGCTCATCGACCAGATAAATCTGGCAGGGTCCATCTATCGGTTCAATTGCATCACTTAATCGATAAAATCCTGCAATTGAAACAAGCTCTGCTTCCAGAGAGTGACAATAGATTCTAGCTTCAACATCACCGGATATTCCCGCAAGTGCCCGGCCCCTTAATGCTCCGTAGACATGGATGTTTCCATCAGCTAAAAGTTCCGCTCCATGACTTACAGAGGAGGAAATAATCAAATCGGTCCCTTTTGCCACTACTTGTTGCCCTGAACGAACTGGCGCAGTGATCAATTTTGTTTTGACGATTTCATTAGGAACAGGTTCAATGCACCGTTCGATCACTGGTTTATCCTGAGATGTTGATGCATTTAATACCGCCAGCCCCTGACCATGCGCTAGGATTTCATGAAAAGAGCTTCCACCCTGAATCGCAACAGGAACCATTCCATGTTCACGCGCAATGTGACTAAGACCCTGCAAATCAAATTCAAGATGATGCACGGAGGTCAAATCGAAAACAACGGGAGTATTATCAAATAATTTGGGTGCCTGAATGACCGTTTCGGCAAACTGATGCGCAAAAGCCTCTTTATCGGGATTCAGAACATGTAAAACGGTAAAGGTATAAAGACGCCCTTTTAACTTAAATGCTTGAGTTTTTGTTATATTTTCACTCATAGGTAAGATATCCATAACTGATATTTTTGTTTATACTAGCATGTGGGGGCAAATAACAGAAGGATAACAAAGTGGATAAAAGATGGTTTGAACAATATCAAAACGGCGTACCACATGAAATTGACTCAAGTCAGTACCTATCCCTGGTTTCTTTATTCGAAGAGGCCTGTAGCAAATATTCCGAAAAAATTGCCTATTCAAATCTTGGCAGTCAGATAACCTATGCACAATTAAATCAATTAAGTCGAGATTTCGCAGCCTATCTGCAACAGTTGGGCTTGAAAAAAGGGGCGCGTGTAGCCATCATGATGCCTAATGTTCTTCAATACCCAGTAGCCTTATTCGGTATTCTGCGCGCAGGGTATGTCGTGGTAAACACCAATCCGCTTTATACACCGGACGAAGTAATTCACCAAATGAACGATTCAGGGGCTGAAGTACTTATAGTCCTTGCAAATTTTGCCAAGACTGTCGAAAAATCCTTACCATCAATACCTGGGCTTAAACATATAATCGTGACTGAGATTGGTGACTTATTCCCAACTATAAAACGCTGGATAGTAAATTTTGTGGTGAAACACATCAAAAAATTAGTACCGAAATATTCCCTGCCTCATGCAGTAACAATGAACTATGCCCTTCAGGAGGGTAAAG
This sequence comes from Legionella sp., assembly GCA_030694525.1. GTDB lineage: Bacteria > Pseudomonadota > Gammaproteobacteria > Legionellales > Legionellaceae > Legionella. The sequence continues at coordinate 10,447 of JAUXYG010000107.1, forward strand.
AAGCGACTCTTCATCGTATAACTCTCAATCATGAAGATATTGCTTTTTTACAATATACTGGCGGTACTACCGGGGTTGCCAAAGGCGCGATTCTAACCCACGGTAATATGGTTTCGAATGTATTGCAGGCTTATGTATGGTTATCTCCTCTAGGGATTGGAGATCAGGACATCATCATTACAGCACTGCCTCTTTATCATATCTTTTCACTCACCGCGAATTGTCTCACTTTTTTAAAAATTGGAGCCAAAAATATTCTTATTACCAATCCTCGGGATATGAGCCATTTTATTGATGAAATTAAAAATACTGGCTTTACTGCATTTACCGGGGTTAATACGCTTTATAACTCATTGCTCAATCATCCCAAATTTAAAGAAATTGATTTTAGCAAACTGAAACTTGCTCTTTCAGGAGGGATGGCCCTACAAAAAAGTGTTTCGTTACGTTGGGTCGAAATGACCAAAAAGCGCGTTCTTGAAGCCTATGGCCTCACTGAAACTAGCCCTGCTGCCACCATAAACCCCATGTACCTTGAAGGATATAATGGCAGCATCGGTTTACCCCTATCCTCTACAGATATCTCAATTCGTGATGATTCAGGAAAGGAGGTATCAATTGGTTCTAGTGGTGAGTTATGTATCAAAGGTCCTCAGGTTATGGCGGGATATTGGAATCGTCCAGATGAAACAGCTCAGGTATTTACTGAAGATGGTTATTTAAAAACAGGTGACATAGCTAGAATGGACGAGCAAGGGTTTATTTATCTGGTTGATCGAAAAAAAGATTTAATTCTTGTTTCAGGATTTAATGTTTATCCCAATGAAGTAGAACAGATAATTGGTTTGCACCCAGGAGTTCTAGAAGTTGGTGTTGTCGGAGTAACCGATGATGAATCTGGCGAACGGGTTAAAGCGTGTATTGTTAAAAAAGATCCTGAGTTAACGAAGGAGGCAGTAATAGCACACTGCCGTGAACATTTAACCGCTTATAAGATTCCCAAAATTGTTGAGTTTTTTGATGAATTACCTAAAACCAATGTGGGAAAAATATTGCGCCGCGCTTTGAAAGAACAGGAAAATGCAAAATAGTGCGATTTAGTATGCGTGGTTCGTTTATTTAACGCCACGCATACTCGTGGCAGCCAATTGCTTCATGATTCGTGCCGTAGCACCCCATACCAAGTTTTTTGTAGGAGTGAATTCACAACTTGAAAATTTATAACCATAGCGTTCTATAATTACCTCTTTGTAATTTGAAATATCGAGCACCAGATTTATTGGAATTGAAATGATAGAAGTAACCTCGTCATTGTTCAAAACATAGGGCTCAATCTGATCAATGGTTGCATACCAAGGATGAATAGTAAGACCCATTAAAGTATGCTCCACATCCATTGCTTTGATAAAATGAATTCGCGATGAAGATATTCCTAACTCTTCGTGTAACTCTCTCAAGGCTGTCTCATATAAGGTAGCATCCTCCGGATCGGAAACCCCTCCTGGAAAGCACAGTTCACCTGGATGATGGCGCAATTGTTCGCTTCGCTTGGTCAAAATTAAAGAATCTGTTAATAACTCATGCAACACCAGAACTGCAGAGCGGGGAGAATTTGGCGTTCCTGTTTTATTTAAGTCCATTTATAATCGCGTCTATTTTAATATAACATTCACGATATTCATCTTCACTCTCTGAGTCAATTACTATACCCCCACCTGCAGATAAATGAAGCATGTTATTTTTTGCAGTAACAGTACGTATGGCCACATTCGTATCAAAACGCCCATGAAATGAAAAATACCCGATACTCCCGCAATAAATTCCTCGACCATAAGGCTCTTGCTCGTTAATAATTTTCATTGATTCAAGCTTTGGTGCCCCTGTAATGGAACCACCGGGAAAGCAGGATAAAAACAAGTCAAAAGGATGCAAACCATCAATACATTCTGCCTGTATGTCGCTTACCAGATGATGAACTGATTGATAACTTTGAATAGCACATAAACTGGTTACTTCGACAGAACTTGGCTTTGCTATTTTACCTAAATCATTACGTAACAAATCGACTATCATGACATTTTCAGCATAATTTTTGGCGGAAGACTTGAGCCGATCTTTTGCCAATTCATCATCAGCAGGATTATCCGACCTGCCAATAGTCCCCTTAATCGGAGAAGTAAGCAAATGACCGTCCTCATGAAATAAAAATCGCTCAGGCGAAAAACTAAGTACATCGGCTTTAGATGTTCTTAAAAATGCAGAATATGGTACCGGATTATTGGTACTTACTTTTTTATAAAACCCCCAGGGATCCCCAGTGAACCCTGCCAAAAAAGCCTGGGTCAAATTCACTTGATAACTTCTCCCTTCGTATAGAGCCTGTTTAATATTATTAAAAGCTTGCTGATAATCCTCTCTGGACACTAACGCATGAAAGTCGCGAGTAAGAGTACATGTACTTTCAGATGTATTATTACTCCATAATTGCACTACTTCATCAATGATACCCATTGTAGGACACGCGTCTTCCATTACAAATAACGCTACTTTTTTTAATTTATGGTCAGTAATAATTGCCCAATTATATAGTCCCAAATCTAAAAGAGGCATATCATTGAGTGCAGGTTGTGAAGGTGAAAAAATTCCGTGAAGCTCAGCGCCCAGATCATAGGAGATGTAACCGATTGCCCCTCCCTGAAAAGGAAGTGGACCCACAGATTTTTTTAACCGCAGTTTTCCTTTTAAATAGTCAAGAGCAGCCTGTTTATCGTGCGTGGTTCTGTCAATAACGATACGTTCGTAAGGATAAGCACTTACGATGTCATAACGTCCGTGAAAACGATCAGTACTTTCAAGTAAAACAAACCCGGGCAATTGCGACAGATTTTGATATGCATTTTGAATATCAGAATAATATTCGAGCTCAATTTGATAATGCAAAAATACCTCACAACAATGGATTTTTTAACAAAAGTTACGTTCTTGATTTACATCAACAACATTTAAATCGCTTTATAACGGTAAGCTATAAGTTAATCATTATATAAATTTATTCGACAGCAGCGTACTCTTTTTGAAAAAAAGTAACGTTGTGAAAAATATTTATTATTACCGTGGGGTAAATGACAATTTATCAAATGATTCCTGACATCATTGGGGGTCTGAATCTTAATTATCAACAACCCCTAATTAGACCTAAAATATACACCGGTCAAAACCAGCTTTTTTAAGAAAAACCCCACCGCTTATTTTCAATTTAATGTACTGGTTTTTGTATTAATTTGTGAGTATCCTATTATCCACGCGTTGTTGACAAGGAGCCCTGCAATGACAACAGTAGCCCAATTTGATATTACCTATACTCAGTTTTTGAATGAACTGGGAGAACTGGTAGGCACTTTGCCTCCTTTTGCTGAAAATCATTCTGCTCTAAAAGAACTTTATAAAGTGATGGTCCTCACCCGAACATTTGATAAAAAAGCCATCGCACTTCAACGTACTGGAAAGATGGGGACTTATGCGCCTGTTAATGGTCAGGAAGCAATATCGGTAGCCATTGGACATGCCATGAAATCCGAGGATGTATTTATTCCATACTACAGAGACTATGGCGCCCAGTTACAGCGTGGCGTTAAAATGTCTGAAATACTTGCCTTTTGGGGCGGGGATGAACGGGGCAGTCAGTTTGCCTGTAATTCTGAAGATTTACCTATTTGCGTGCCTATAGCTTCTCAGTGTCTGCATGCAACAGGTATCGCATTTGCTTTTAAATACCGTAGTCAGGCCCGAGTTGCTGTAGTTTGTATTGGCGAAGGAGGTACCTCTGAAGGTGATTTTTATGAGGCAATGAATGTGGCTGGTGCATGGAACCTCCCAATTGTTTTTGTAGTCAATAATAACCAATGGGCGATATCAGTACCTCGAGATAAACAAACAGGAACCCAGACTATTGCTCAAAAAGCAATCGCAGCAGGTTTTACCGGAAAACAAGTAGACGGAAATGATATCCTTGCAACCCGACAGGTTATAGGCGATGCCATTGAGAAGGCACGTCGCGGTGATGGCCCTACTCTGATTGAAGCATTAACCTATCGTCTGTGTGACCATACCACAGCCGATGATGCTACTCGCTATCAACCAGGATCTGAAGTCGAACATGCAAAAGCCAGAGAACCTATTAGCCGTTTCAAACAATTTTTAATGAGAGAAAAAATATGGACTGCTAAAGAGGAAGAACAATTGGTTATCCAATGTTCAAAAGAAGTTGAGAAAGCAGTAGAGGAATATCTCAATATACAGCCCCAACCAGTAAGCAGTATTTTTGATTACCATTATGCAGAATTACCCGAATACCTGATTGAACAACGTGCAATAGCCATGGAGGAAGCGGCTCATGCCTGATATTACCTTAATTGAAGCAGTCACTCAGGCCTTGGCTTATGAGTTAACTCAAGATGAAAATGTAGTCGTTTTTGGTGAAGACGTGGGACTGAATGGGGGTGTTTTCCGCGCCACGGTTGGATTACAAGAACGTTTTGGTGAAAAAAGAGTATTTGACACCCCTCTGGCTGAGTCGATGATTGCAGGTCTTGCTATTGGAATGTCTGTTCAGGGTTTAAAACCTGTGGCTGAATTTCAATTCATGGGGTTTATTTATCCTGCGATGAATCAAATTATCTCGCACGCCGCACGTATGCGAAATCGTACTCGTGGACGCTTGCATTGTCCTTTAGTTTTCCGTGCACCATTTGGCGGAGGAATTAGAGCACCAGAGCATCATTCAGAAAGCACTGAAGCCCTTTTTGCTCATATTCCGGGACTTCAGGTGGTAATTCCTTCGTCTCCTAAAAGAGCTTATGGGTTATTATTGGCAGCAATGCGAAATCCGGATCCTGTTATATTTCTTGAGCCCAAACGTATCTATCGTTTAGTAAAACAGCCCGTACCCGATGATGGTCAGGCGTTACCTTTAGGCAAGTGTTTTACTTTAAAACAAGGTGAAGATATCACTCTGGTTAGCTGGGGAGCAAGCATGCATGAAACGTTGCAAGCTGCAAAACAGCTGGAAGAGGAAGGCATATCCTGTGAAGTAATCGACATTGCCACAATCAAACCTCTGGACATTGAAACAATCCTTTCTTCTGTTGAGAAAACAGGACGCTGTGTCATCATTCATGAAGGAGCGAAAACCTGTGGTGTTGGTGCTGAGATATCCGCTCAGATTATGGAAAACTGTATGGCTGATTTGATGGCTCCGGTTCAAAGAGTCACCGGCTACGATACTGTAATGCCTTATTTCCAACTGGAAAAACAGTACATACCCAGTGTAAACCGTATTAAAAACAGTGTTATGAGCATAATGGAGTGATAATGAATATTTTTAATTTACCTGATTTGGGTGAAGGATTACCCGATGCTGAAATTCATGAATGGTTTGTAAAAGAAGGGGATACAGTTGTTGCCGATCAGCCTTTAGTGGCAATGGAAACTGCGAAAGCGGTGGTAGATGTGCCCTGCCCTCAAAGCGGAACTATAGGTAAACTGTTTGGTAAACCGGGCGATGTCATTAAAACAGGAGATCCCTTAGCAGGATTTGTTTCTGAAACGTCTAAGCCTGCAGATAAAGGTACTGTAGTTGGAAATCTGGAAGAAAGTTCTGAAATTACCGAGGATATTTATACAATTGGTACAGAACACCTGGATAAAATGCGCGTCAAAACTACTCCAGCAGTCAAAATGTTTGCTAAAAAATTAAATGTTGATATAAAAACAGTAAAAGGTACAGGGGAACATGGTCTGATTACTCGGCAAGATGTCCAGGACCAAGCTGACAAAAACGCAAAACCCCCTGCCGGCTTCGAGCCATTACGAGGTGTGCGACGTGCCATGCTTAATAGTATGGTTCAGTCACATGCTGATGTAGTGCCTGTCAGTATTTTTGATGAAGCGGATATTAACAGTTGGAAAGCAGGTACGGATATCACTGTCCGGTTAATTAAGGCAATGGTTGAGGCGGCTAAACTAGAACCTGCCATCAATGCCTGGTTTGATACCCAGCATGGAGCTCGCCAATGTTTTGAGGAGGTTAATTTAGGCATTGCTATGGATAACGATGAAGGATTATTTGTTCCTGTGATTCATAACGCGGGCAATAGATCAGATAGTGAACTTCGTCAAATGATCGATGAGTTAAAAAAATCGGTAAGTAATCGAGCAGTTGCAGCTGATAAGTTAAGAGGCGCGACCATCACTCTCTCAAATTTCGGTAAATTTGCGGGTCGTTTTGCGAGCCCCATTATTGTACCACCAACAGTTGCAATTCTCGCTGTGGGTCGTTTATATCAAGGTGTTGTTGCAACAAAAGAAGGTACGATTGAAACTCATAATTTACTCCCCTTATCCCTTAGTTTTGATCATCGCGCAGTAACGGGTGGTGAAGCAACACGCTTTCTGGGAGCGGTAATGAAATCCTTGTCTAACGCATAAAATAAGGATGGGATAAATCCTCCTTAATTAACACTCTCTAGGGTGATATCTGTTCTCGACTTCCTGCCTCGGTTTATCCGAGGCATGCAGGGTATAGTAAAATTAAACCCACCCTATTTTCGCTTCCATACGCCAACTAAACCAGTACTTAATCCAGGGAATTAACTGATCCTTGATGCCATTCGTTCATCAAATGAATAATTCTCCTCCTGGCCCATTGATTTGATTAAAACATTTTTACTGACTGAATTTTTAAGAGGATAATTGATGTCAGAAGCTGGATCCTGAATTAAAACGCGCATCGCCTCCGGTCCATTATTGAGATTTAGTGCTAGCAATTGTTCTTGCGAATCCGCCATAGGTTCAGAAATATTAATTTTTTCACTTTTTATCCGACGAACGAAATCTATAATATATATCGGTAAATTAACCAAAGCTAACACACAGAATATCACCGCAGAGCCGGACGCCATTAATGCTGTGATAAGCATTGCGTTCAGATAACGTATGAGCTCAACAGACGCTGAGATAGAAAAGATCAATGGCCAGAAAGGTATGAGCAGCACGTTACGTAAACTCTTTAACAAAGAATTTTGATGTTGCCAAAGAGTCGTTCTAAAAAAATAATTACACAATTCCCACAACCACTTAAATTTTAATATGCCAATCATGTTTATTTGATAGTTTAACTGTGGTTTTTTTTCTAAAATGGAGTAAATCAAATGATTTGATATTTTATCAAAAAATTTAATTGAGAGTGCACTAATCGCCGTGATACCAAAAGGCACTGCAACTGCGCACATTACTAAAAAATAGACCACTGTAGAAAAACAATTAATGACAAACTTAGCTGGTCTATAATATCGCTCACCAGTACTAAACATAGGCGTTATTATAGTATTAATATAATTATATAATTTGATTGTGCCACTTAAAGGTTGTGTTGCTATCTCGCCAAATAAAATCCCTATTTGCGGCATGTCACTATCTCCATGTGATAATTATCTTTCAGATCATCCTTGATCTGTGATACTCCAGATAACTAGCCTATCATGAATAATTGCCGACGAACAACTTGATAAAAGTTGCGGTTTTCTGATAAAAATGAGATTTAAAATACAACGACACTTCCTGATATTACACTACATACATTTGAATAAAATAAAAAATCGATTATTCAAATTTTCGATAAAAACCATAATCAGCAAACTCTATCAATGGTTTATCATTCGAGCTGTCACCATAAGCATAAATAATATATTTATCTCTTTCATTTAAGAAATTTTGCAAACGCAACACTTTTTGGTCACCTAAACAATATCCATTATGAATAGTACCGGTGCTTATATTATGAGAGTCAAATTCTATTTCTGAACAAATGAGATGATTGATGTTATATTTTTTAGCTACAATTTTAAGA